>DVHA01000254.1 GCA_018712425.1 Candidatus Faecivivens stercoravium
ATTACGGATGGTTTTGGGATTATGAGGACGGGATAAAGTGGCTGGACGAGGTGTAAGAAAATGACAAAGAAAAAAGTTTTTAAAGCCAGCATTATCCTGCTGGTAATCCTGGGCATTCTGTTTTTTCTGCCCCTCCCCATCCCCCGCATCCAGACGATGACCGGAACCTGCCTCCGCCACGGTGAAACGGCAGAGGTAAAGCTGTATGCGCTCGAACTTCGCTACCTTTTCCGCGACCCTGAGATTCACCTGCTGGAGGCCCACGGTTTTTTGCCCTGGGGGAACGGCTTCCGGGTGCGGATAGACGGTGGAGAGGAAGAGCGGTTTGCGCTGCCGGGCGGCGACGGGCCGAAGCTGCGCGACTACCCGGTGATTCTGGAGGATGGTTCCCAGTCCACCCCGGGCCAGTTCCGCGACTTTGACGTTTACCGGCCTGTGGGAGATGCCGGCGTGAACGAGTACCATGTTATCACCGGCGCGGGGTTTGACCGCTGGGTGATGGAACAGCATTTTACCGGCGCAGAGGATGAGGCGGAAGACGGCCACCTCCTCGCCGTCTCAAAGGACGGGGACACGGAAGCGGTCCGCCGGGAGATGGCCGCCGTTATTGAAGTGCTGGAAAGATAGAAAAAGAGCAGGTAAGCGCTATACTTACCTGCTCTTCCCTTATCCCCCGATCAGCCGGTCCGCCAGTTCCAGCGCCCTTAGCGTAATCGCGTCCATATTGTAATACTTATACTCCGCGAGCCGCCCCAGCAGGTACAGCCCTTGATACTTTCCGGCCAGCGCCCTGTATTTCTCGTAGAGGGCGTTGTTTTCCGGGTTGATGATCGCGTAGTAGGGGATTTCGCCTTCCGCGCCAGTGTAGGCCCTCGAGTACTCCTTGACGGTCGTCGTCCGCGGCAGCTTCTGTCCGAGGAAGTACTTAAACTCGGTAATCCGGGTGTAATCCTCGCTGACGGTGTAGTTGACCGTCGCGCAGGGCTGGAAGTATTCCTGCTCCCAGGTCTCGAACTGAAAGTCCAGCGTCCGGTAGGGGAGCCGCCCGAATTTCAGCCCGAACAGCTCGTCCACCGCCCCGGTGTAAACGACCTTCCCGTCAAATGGCTCCCCGTCCAGCGTGACCGTCCCGTCCTCCTGAAACGCCACTCGGTTCTCCGCCGGGCAGTTTAAGACCACCTCGATGCCCGGGTGGGAGAGCATCTTCTCAAAGAGGGCGGTGTACCCCTTTTCCGGGATCCCCTGGTAGGGGTCCTGGAAATACCGGTCGTCCCTCGAGAGGAAGACCGGCACCCGGGCGATGGTCGCGGGGTCGATCTCCTCCGGCGGCGTGCCCCACTGCTTGACGGTATAATGGACGAAAACATGCTCATATACATAGTCGGCAAGCTGCCGGATTTCGGGGTCCTCGTCCTCCCGGAGCTTTAAGATGGAGACTTTGGTCTCGGCGCCGTACTTCCCAATGAGCTTCCCTTCCAGCTCCGCCCCTTTTTCCTCCCCGAACGCCGTCCGCAGCGAGGTGAGGTTGAAGGGCACCGGCATGAGCCCGCCCTCCGGGGTATACCGCGCCAGCACCCGGTGCTGATAGTCCCGCCAGCCGGTGAACCGGGACAGATAGTCGTAAACCCGCTTACTCCCGGTGTGGAAGATGTGGGGCCCGTACTGGTGGATCATGACCCCGGCCCCGTCCAGCCGGTCGTAGGCGTTGCCGCCGATGTGGCCCCGGGCCTCCAGCAGCAGGACCTTTTCCCCGCCGCGCTCGGCCAGTTCCCTTGCGATGGTGGCGCCGGCAAACCCCGCGCCAATGACAATCGTATCGTACATAAAAACCTTCCTTTTCGCCCCTCCCGGGCCTCTTTCTTTACCCATATTATAGCGGAAAAACGGGAAAAGGGGAACCGCTTTTCAGAAAATTTATAAACCCGGGAGGTATTCCCAGCGGTTATTCCCAAATTTTACACAGGATTCCATAAATTCCGCCACAGCCTTTACCAACTTTTACAAGCCGGACAGAACCTTTTTCTGAAAAATCGACCCAAACCACAAAAAGCTTGTGGGCAATGAACAAATTTACAAAAGCCGCCTTGACAACGGCAAAAGAGCGTGTATAATTAGATATTAACAATGTGGAAACCCTCCACTTTAATTTTGATACCACTTTGTAACCATTTGATTCCACCGGGGCCGCCCCGGGACGACAACAGAAGATTTCGGCAATGGCGCCGGGGAAAAGGAAGACTTCTATGAAGCTGATGACCTTCACCGTGCCCTGCTACAATTCGGCAGGGTATATGAGCAAATGTATCGACAGCCTCTTAAAAGGCGGGGATGAGGTGGAAATCCTCATCATCGACGACGGTTCAAAGGACGAGACCGGCGCCATCGCCGACCGTTACGAGCGGGAGCACCCCGGCATCTGCAAGGCCATCCACCAGGAAAACGGCGGCCACGGCGAGGGCATCAACCAGGGGCTCCGGCACGCCACCGGGAAGTTTTTCAAGGTCGTCGACTCGGACGACTGGGTCGATGAAAAGGCCCTTAAGCGGGTTCTCTCGGCCATCCGCGGGATGAAGGCGGGGGAGGAGGCCGACCTCATCGTCTGCAACTACGTCTATGAGTATGCGGACGGCTCTCCCTCAAAGCCCATCTGCTACCGGCATGTCTTCCCCGACGGGAAGATTGTCCGCTGGGCGGATACCAAGCCCTTCGGCCCGTCGGAATACCTGACCCTCCATTCGGCCATCTACCGCACCGAGATCCTGCACCGCTGCGGCCGGGTCCTCCCCAAGCACATCTTTTACGAGGATAACCTCTTCGTCTACGACCCGCTGCCGCTGACTGAAAAGGTGCTCTACCTCGACGAGGGTTTCTACCGCTACCTGATCGGGCGCCCCGGCCAGTCGGTCAACGAGGCGACAATGGTCAAGCGCTGGGACCACCAGATGCTGGTCACCAAAGAGATCTTTAAGGCCCATGACCT
>DVHA01000255.1 GCA_018712425.1 Candidatus Faecivivens stercoravium
GAGCTCCCCGCCCCCGCCAGAATCCGGGAAAAGACGTCCCGCCCCAGCTTGTCGGTGCCGCAGAGATGGGCAGCAGACGGCGGCTGGAGGGAGGCGGAGAGGTCGCCCGCCAGCGGGTCCTGGGGGGCCAGTACCCCGCCGAACGCGGCAATGAGGACGAGCAGGGCGGCGAGGGACAAAAGGCAGTAAAAGCGGACCTTTTTCCCTGAAAACCGCTTTTCGGACGCGGCTGGACGGGGGCGGAAGAGGGATTTTCGTTTGATCTGCTGCATCTTCAGCGCCTCCCTTCCGGACTGCGGGCGGGTATCATGAAACGGCAGAATCGCTTTCTGCGGCCGGCCGGGACATCCTCCGGGCGGTGCGCCAGCTTCCGCCAGAGGGCCTTCCGCCGCTGCCGCGGGTCGAGCATCCGGCAGAAGAGGTCGGTCACCAGCCCCGCCAGCAGGTAAATCGCCGCCATCCAGAGGACGTAGCCCTGGATAACCGGGTAATCCCGCACCCGGATCGCGTCGACAACCATGCTGCCGATCCCCGGCCAGCCGAAAATCGTCTCGACAATCGCGGCCCCGCCGAGGAGGCTGCCGACCGACATCCCGGCGAGGGTCAAAACCGGCGTCAGCGCCCCCGGCAGCAGGTGGGAAAAGAAGATTTCCCGTTCGGAGATCCCCCGGGCCCGGAGGGCGGTCACATACTCCTTCCCCATCTCTTCGAGGAAGGCGGTGCGGATCTGCCGGACATAGCTGCAGGAAAGGGGGATGACGAGGGTCAGGACCGGCAGGGCCATGCTTCTGAGGTCGCCGGTGCCGATGACCGGGAAGAGGCGGAGCTGCACCGCGAGGAAATAGAGGAGCAGGAGCGCCAGCCAGAAGTTCGGCACCGACACCCCGACAAAGGAGACGGCGCGGATGAGGAAATCGGTCAGCTTATTCCGCTTGACCGCCGCCACCGCCCCCAAAGGCAGCGAAACCGCCGCCGTCAGGAGGAAAGCCGCCCCGGCGAGGGCGAGGGTATAGGGGAGCTTGCGGGTCAGCTGGGAGAGGACGCTCTCCTCAAAGTTGTAGGAAGTCCCGAGGTTGCCGTGAAGGACGTTCCAGAGCCAGTGCCCGTACTGGACAAGCAGCGGCTGGTCCAGCCCCATCTCCGCCCGCGTCTCCGCCAGCAGCTCGGGGCTGGGGGTAATCCCCCGGGAGAGGTAGTACATCTCCGCCCCGTCGCTGGGGGCCAGCGAGGTGACGGCAAAGGTGAGGAAGGTCACCCCGAAGAAGACAAAGAGAAAGGAAATACATCGCGCCAGGATAAAATGCCGCTTCCAAAGCCCCCGCAGCCGGGCCGCCCGCTCTTTCATCATAAAATCACTCCCCGAAATCAAAAATAAAAAGGCCGCCATCCCCGCCTTCCTGGCAGGGACAGCAGCCTTCTGGTCTGCAAATACGAAACGATACACCTTTGCGGCCTTTCCCGGCTTCGGCCGGCGGATGGGCACTTCGGCGCCCGGATTTATACAGTCCGCAAAGTGATGGTACTATTATAACCGCTTGAGTGGGCTCCAAGTCAAGCCCTTTCGCAATTTTTGTGCTTTTAACCGCAAATATTCCGAAATATGCGGTAATTCTTATACAATCTGGCAGGGATAGGATTTCCCTTCGTTGAACGCCAGCAGGCTCTCAATCCCGCAGGCGACCATGCTGTCGACCGCCTCGGCGGTGTAGAAGGCCATATGCTGGGTCATGATGACGTTGGGGAACTGCCGCAGGTAGGCCATATCCCGGTTTTTGATGATGTCGGTCCGGCGGTCGTGGTGGTAGATGCCGTCCTCATCGGCAAAGACGTCCAGCGCCACCCCGCCGATCCGCTCGTTCTCAATCGCCTGGATAACCGCGCGGATGTCCATCAGCTCGCCCCGGGCGCAGTTGACGAGCAGCGCGTCCGGCTTCATCTGGGCGATGGCCTCCTCGCCGATCATAAAGCGGGTGGAGTCAAGAAGCGGGGTGTGGAGGGTGATGATGTCGCTTTTATTGTAGAGCTCGGTCAGGGAGACGTACCGCCCCAGCTTTGCCGCCTCGGGGTTTTCCTTTACGTCGTAGCAGAGCATTTCGCAGCCGAAGCCGGAGAGGTTCTGCATGACGGTGAGGCCGATCCGGCCGGTGCCGACGACGCCGACGGTCATATGGCAGAGCTCCCGGCCCATCAGGCCGCCGAGGGAATAGTCGTTGACCTGCTGCCGCCAGAGGGCGGGCTTATACCTGCGCAGCAGCATGAGCATCAGCATGACGGTGTAGTCGGCGACCCCGTGGGGGGAATAGCTGGCGTTGGAAACCGAAACGCCGAATTCCTTTGCGGCCTTAAGGTCGACATGGTTTACCCCGATGCAGCGGGTGGAGTAGGCATGGATGCCCATTTCCGCCACTGCCTTAAACATCTCCCGGTTCATATGCGACTGCCCCAGCGTCGAGATGCCCTGCGCCCCTTCCGCCAGCGAAAGGGTCTCCGGCGTCAGCGGGCCGGCGGTCAGGGCAAGCTCCAGATGATGGCGCTCGGCGAGGGTGTTTAACATCTTCTTTTCGTCCTCCCGGACTTCGTAGACAGCGAATTTCATAAAGTAACTCCTTCCATCGGGCAGTTTGCCCGTTTTATCCTTTAGTGTATAAAAGAAGGGATGGCAGGCGCACCTGTCATCCCTTGACGGCATATGAAAAAAGCAGGCCGGAACGGGGACGCCCCCGCCCGGAAAGCCAAAACCGGCGCATGGCGCCCCCTCCTTTCCAACAGTTGATGGGCTAAAACGGCTTACTGCCCATCCGTATAGGTGTATTTACGCAGAATCTTTCCGAAAACCAGGCAGATCACAACCCCGAGAACGCCGAGGATAAACAGCATCATCGCAGCCCCGGACCCTTTCCCGCTGCCGAAAAGCCCTTTCAGCAGGCCTTCGGCCGCCGGCGAAGCCATCACCGGCTCACAGACATAGTCGACCATGAACCCGCCGGCAAACAGCCCGATGGGGATGGTGAAAAACTGAAGGGTATTCCGGCAGGCATAGACCCGGCCCTGCATCCCCACCGGGATGGTCGAACGCAGGATCACATCGAGGTTAGCGTTCATCAGCGGCACCAGCAGCCAGCCGACCAGCTGCCCCGCGCACCACCAGGCCGGTTCCCGGCAGAGCGCCAGCAGGAAGTTTTCCGTCCCGAGGGAGAAGAGCATCGTCAGGCAGATGACGCGGATGCGGTTTTTCGGCGGCGGCAGCAGCGCCGCGGCAACGCTCCCCAGCAGGGTGGCGACCCCGGCGCAGGAGGAAACGAGCCCTAAAACGGTTTCCCCGCCGTTCTCCCGGGAGAGCACCATCGCCGGCAGGGCGGCGTCAAAGGCGGAAGCCACAAAATTGACCCCGGCCAGAAACAGGATCAGTGTCAGGATCATCTTCTGCTCCCGCAGGTAATGAAGCCCCGAACGGACCGATTGCCCAAAAGACTCTTTCCCCCCGGCCTCCCCCGGTTTGGCAGACGGCAGGCGGACCCCTGCCAGCAGCGCCAGGAAGGCGGCTGCAAAGGTCATGAGGTCAACACAGATGACCGCCTCCATCCCCATCAGGGAAAAGAGGGCTGTCGCCAGCACCGGGTTTAACAGGGTGATGAGCGAATTGGAGAAAGACCGCATCCCGCTGGCCTTCTGGTAAAAGCCCCGGGGGAGCAGGAGGGTCATCGCGACGTCGCTGGCGGGCTGCTGGACGGTGTTCATCAGCCCGCTCAGGATATTGAGCAGGTAGATGTGCACCGGCGCGAGCAGCCCCGCCTTTAACAGCACCAGCACCGCCGCCGTGCAGCAGGCGGCCAGGGTATCGCAGGCAAGCATCGTCTTCTTTTTGTCCCACCGGTCGCTTAAAGCTCCCGCGAAGATGCTCATAACGACGTACGGCGCATAGGTGCAGACCGACAAAAGCGCCGTCTGCAAAGCGGAACCGGTCCGCCCGTACAGCCAGAGCGACAGGGCGAAACTGGTCATCGCGCTCCCCAGCTGCGACAGCGACTGGGTGCTCCATAAAATCAAGAACGGTTTTAACGAATGGATTTCTGTTTTCATTTGAGACTTTGCCCCTTTGCTTCAAACGGGCCCCGAAACGGTTCGGGGCAGTTTTTGTAATCATACAATGGATGCAAAGTCTGAGGACAAAGTCAGCGCGGACTTTCAGCCCCCATGCAGTGTCCTCACACTCTGCATGGGGCGTTTTCAGTGCATAGCTTCATAAAAAAGCCTCCGTTTATTCGCCGCAGACGAGGTATCTCCCGCAGATGACGTCCTCGACCGCCAGACCCAGCGCGTCGAAGAGGGTGATCTCCTCTTCCGACTGCCGACCGGGGGCCTTGCCCAGTAGCACCTCGCCGATGCTGCCGACGATGTGGTCCTCGGTGATGAGCCCTTCCGACAGCGGAATGAGATATTCGCCCGCTTCCTTCTTCATTGCCGCCACCTGGTCGGCATAGAGGCGGGAGGCGGCGACCAGCTTGGAAGTGACCTCGCGGGTGGTGGGGGTGAAGGTGCCGACGGCGTTTATATGGGCGCCGGGCTTCACCCATTCCTTTTTGAGGTAGGCCTCCTTGCTGGGGGTAAGGGTGCAGATGATGTCGGCGTCCTTCACCGCCTCTTCGACCGAACCGCAGACGGTCACTTTG
>DVHA01000002.1 GCA_018712425.1 Candidatus Faecivivens stercoravium
GCGAAGGCGGCGTCCAGCTGGGTATCCGCCGGTTCGCCTCTGAGCATCTTCATCCCGGCGCAGCCGTAGACAATCCGGGAGACCGGTTTGTCCAGGCCGGGGATATTTCCGTATTTTTTCATGGTATCCTCCTTTAAATCGGGGGGTTATTGGTTTCCTTTGCAGACGTCGACCCATCCCGCCGGGCGGGCTGCCGCCTCCAGCTCGGGGATTTGCAGCCGGACGGCGCTCTGGCCGCTGCCGGCGGCGGGGTAGACGGTGTCAAACCGCTTGAGCGAGAGGTCTAAATAGGTTTTGACCCCGTCTGGATTGGCGAAGGGGCAGACCCCGCCGGGCGGGTGGCCGGTCAGCGTCTCGACTTCGGAAGCGGGGATCATCTTCGCTTTTTCGTGGAAGGTTTCCTTAAATTTGTGGTTGTCGACCTTTTCGTCCCCGGCAGCGACAATCAGCACCGGTCCTTCCCGGGTCAGGAAAGACATTGTCTTGGCGATCCGGGCCGGTTCGCATCCGAGGGCCGCCGCGGCTTCCGCCACCGTGGCGCTGGAGACGGTAAACTCGATTACCCGCTCTTCCAGCCCCAGCGGCCGGAGGTATTCTTTTACAGATTGAACAGACATTTTGATACTCCTTATTTTCCTGTGCATAACGGCCTTTTCAGCCGGACGGACATTGCGCCGTATTTTTAGTATACACGCTTCCGCAAAAAATGTAAACCCGGTAAACCCGGGTGAAAAGGCCCGGATAAGGCGGCGGAAATTTGGTACAATAAACGAAATACCCCAGTTTCATTTGTGTTTTTGAACGGGATGTGTTAGAATAAAAATAATGTGTAAGCGTTTTTCTTCCGCGTACACAAATTCGTAGTATTTTGGACACCGGCGGGGCAAATCCCTGCCGGTTCCTAAGAAAGAGAGGGTTATCGATGAACCTGAAAACTTTTCTGCGGGGTATCCACCTCCGGGAAGAGAAGGAGCTGGCGGAGAAAAGCGCCATCCGCAGGGTTTTGCCCGAAGGGGAGATGGTCTACCCGCTCAGCCAGCATATCGGCGCGCCGGCGAAGCCGGTCGTCGCTCCCGGCGACCGGGTGCTGATGGGCCAGCAGATCGCCGAACCGGACGGCATGATTTCGGCGGGGATCTGCTCTTCGGTTTCCGGGACGGTTAAAAAAATTGAGCCCCGGATGACGGTCATGGGGGAGACCCGCGACGCGATCGTCATTGAAAACGACGGGCAGTATACGCCGGCAGAGGGCTTCGGCGCAAAGCGGGATTATAAATCGCTTTCCCCCGACGAGATTCGAACCATCATCCGGGACGCCGGCATCGTCGGCATGGGCGGCGCCGGTTTCCCGACGGCGGTCAAGCTGACCCCGAAGAACCCCGAATCGATCGACACGGTCATCATCAACGGCGCCGAATGTGAGCCTTACCTCACCAGCGACCACCGCCTGATGCTGGAGCGGCCGGACGAGCTGATCGAAGGATTGCGGGTGATGCTGCGGCTCTTCCCGAAGGCGAAGGGGGTCATCGGCATTGAGAACAACAAGCCGGACGCCATCAAACTCCTTTCGGAGAAGCTCTCGGGCGACCCGCAGATTTCAGTCCAGCCGCTCAAAACCAAGTACCCCCAGGGGGGCGAACGGATGCTGATCCACGCGGTCACCGGCCGGGACATCCACTCGAAGATGCTCCCCGCCGACGCCGGCTGCATCGTCCAGAACGTCGCGACCGCCATTGCCGTTTACCAGGCGGTCTGCTGCTCCACCCCGCTCATCACCCGGGTCATGACGGTGAGCGGCGACGGGGTGAACACCCCCTGCAACCTCGAGGTGTATGTCGGGGTCAGCCACCAGAAGGTGCTGGAGGCGGCGGGCGGCTTAAACTGCGAGCCGGAAAAGCTCATCTCCGGCGGCCCGATGATGGGCACCGCCCTTTACACCCTCGATGTACCGGTCCAGAAGACCTCCGCCTCAATCCTCGCCTTCGCCCACGACCCGGTGGCCGCGAACCCGTCCACCCCCTGCATCCACTGCGGGCGGTGCGTCTCGGTCTGCCCGGTGCATCTGGTGCCCCAGATGATGCAGGTAGCGGCCGACTTCGACGATTTCGAGCGGTTTGAAAAGCTCCACGGGATGGAATGCATCGAGTGCGGCTGCTGCACCGCCGCCTGCCCCGCCCACCGGACGCTGACCCAGTCGTTTAAGTACGGCAAGGCGTCGGTGAACCGCCTCCGCCGGGAAGCGAAAGCCGCGGCGGCGAAAGATTAAGGAGGGATTTTGACTTGAATACCATGCTCAATGTCTCGGTTTCCCCCCACCTGCGGGCGGAGACCGATACGCCGGCGCTGATGCGGGATGTGGCGATTGCGCTGCTGCCCGCCTGCATCTTCGGCGTCTATAACTACGGCTACCGCGCGGCGGTGATTATCCTCATCTCGGTCGCGACGGCCCTTTTAACCGAGTTTTTATTTGAAAAGCTGGTCCGCCGCACCGTCACGGTCGGCGACTGGAGCGCGGTGGTCACCGGCCTGCTGCTGGCGGTCAACCTCCCGGCAAGCGTCCCCTACTGGATGCCGGCGCTGGGGAGCCTGTTCGCGATCCTCGTTGTCAAGCAGCTGTTCGGCGGCATCGGCCAGAACTTTATGAACCCGGCGCTGGCGGGCCGCTGCTTCCTGCTGATTTCCTTTACCGCCGAGATGACGAGTTTCACCTATGACGGCGTCGCCGGGGCGACCCCTCTTGCCGCTTTGAAGGCGGGGGAGAGCGTCGACCTGGTGCAGATGTTCCTCGGCACCCACGGCGGCTGCATCGGCGAGACCTCGGTGCTGGCGATCCTGGTGGGGGCGGCCTACCTTCTGATTAAGCGGGTCATCTCGATCCGGATCCCCGGCATCTACATTCTCTCAACCCTCGTCTTCGTGGTCATTTTAAACCTCGCGACCGGCGCCGGGATGCCGGATGGCACCTACCTCTTGGCCCAGCTCTTCGGCGGTGGGCTGCTGCTCGGCGCCTTCTTCATGGCGACCGACTATGTGACCAGCCCGGTCACCCCCTGGGGGCAGGTCATCTACGCGCTGCTCCTCGGCTTCCTCACCGCCCTTTTCCGGGTAGTCGGCAAGTCGGCGGAGGGGGTCTCCTACGCGATTATCCTTTCCAATATCGTTGTCCCGCTGATTGAGCGGGTCACCGTCCCGCTGGCCTTCGGGATGAAGCGCGGCAAAAAAGGAGGGGCGAAGGCATGAAAAAGGAAACCCCGATTAAAAACGCCCTGATCCTCTGCGCGATCACCCTGGTCGCCGGGCTGCTGCTCGCCTTCTTCAACCAGCTGACCGCCGGCCCGATCGAGCAGGCACAGCTGGAAAAACAGGCCCAGGCCTATGTGGACGTCTACCCGGACGCTGCCAGTTTCGGCGCGGTCGAAGGGGGAGAGGAGCTGCTGGAAGGCTCCGAGGCGCAGCTTGCTGCCGCCGGCATCGCAAACGTCACCATCACCGATATGATGACCGCCCTCGACGGGAGCGGGAATGTGATAGGCTACGTCCTTTCGGCTACCGACAGCGCCGGTTACGGCGGCGACATCACCGTTGCTCTCGGGATTGATCTAAACGGCACGATTACCGGTTTCAGCCCCCTCCAGCACAATGAGACGGTCGGCTTTGGGGCCAAGTGCGAGGACGAGAGCTTCACCGGCCAGTTCCCCGGCCTCACCTCCGCCGACCAGATGGACGGGATCGCCGGTGCGACCTTCACCACCAACGCCATCCGCGACGCGGTGGCGGGCGCCCTCGAATTTGTACGGGCCAACTTTTTAAGCTGAAAGGATGTGCGCTTCTGATGAATAAACCCCTTGAACGGATTTATAACGGCGTCATCAAGGAAAACCCGACCCTCGTCCTGATGCTGGGCATGTGCCCGACGCTGGCGGTCACCACCAGCGCCATCAACGGCGTCGGGATGGGCCTTTCGACGATGGCCGTCCTGATTATGAGTAACCTTCTGATCTCCGCCCTGCGGAAGGTCATCCCCGGCGGGGTGCGGATGCCGGCCTATATCGTCATCGTCGCCTCGTTTGTCACGATTGTCGAGATGCTGATGCA
>DVHA01000256.1 GCA_018712425.1 Candidatus Faecivivens stercoravium
AACATCCCCTTTGCGTATTTCCCTGAAAGGCCGTTTGCCTTTCACTGGTAATACGCTTGGGGGAGGGGAAAAGTTGCACCCGGCGGGAAATTTTACAGGGAAACCGGTTATTCCACGGAAATCATTTTTTGCCGCATTCTCCTCAAAACACACCGGGCGACCATGGACGTCCGAAGACCGGCCTCCCACGGCCGGTCTCACGCGTGCGGAACGGGCATCCCACACCGCGTCGGACAGCGGGTCCAGGGCCCGCGAGGGTCCTGGTCCATTGGGGTGAAACTTGGTCGCTGCCTTAAGGGCAGCGAAATCAGCATTCAATGATAAAGACAAAAAGGGATTCCCGCGCCGTTACCCCCGGCCCTCCAGCGCCTGGAAAGGCTCCTCCGCCATCAGCAAATCCCGCCACCCCTGCATCAGCGGGAAAAATTCGGCGGAGGCGGCGGTTACTTCCCCCTCTTCGATCATCCGGGCGAAGGTCTCGTCGTCGACCCACCGGGCGTCCACCGTTTCCCCCGGCTGGAGCCGGATATCCTCCGGCGGGACGTCTTTAAAGAACATCCAGCAGTCGAAGAAAAGCCCCTTCCGCCGCTCCCGGGAGCCGAGGAAGACGGGGCGGTTATGGGAGACGTCCACCCCCAGCTCCTCGCCGATTTCCCGGATGACCGCCTTTAAGCTGTCTTCCCCCGCCTGTTTGGCGCCGCCGGTCGTCTCCCAGCGGAGGGGGTTGGTCTTTTCCGGCGACCGGCGGGAGATGAGGAACTGCTTATCCGGCCGGACAACCCATCCCAGCACGACGATATGCCCCATCCCGCCGGGCAGCGGCTGCCCGCGGACCAGTTTCCGTCCGGTCGGCACCCGCTCGGCCGTGAGCAGGTCCCAGTATTCTTCTGCCATTTTCGCGTTCCCCCTTTAAAACCACTTTTTCTTCTTAAAATACAGGATGAGGATGAGAACGATGACCACCGATACGATAATAAAGACCGGGTAGCCGTACTTCCACGCCAGTTCGGGCATCCCGCTGAAGTTCATCCCGTACCACCCGACCAGCAGGGTCAGCGGCTGGAAGATGACGGTGACGACAGTGAACAGCTTCATCAGCTCGTTCTGCTCGATGTCGATCTGGGACTGGTAAGCCTCCCGCATCTGGGAGACATACTCCTGGAGGTTTAAGGTGACGCTCCTAAACCGCTCGACCCGGTTGGAGAGGATCTCAAACCGCTGGACGCTCTCTTTGGTCAGCCGGCCGTTGTCGTTGGCCGACAGCTCGTCGAAGATCGAGCTGAGCTGTTCATAGTACCGTTTGAGGTCGAGAAGCTCATGCCGGAAGTCGATGATCCGATCGAGATAGTCCTCGTCCGCCTGGATCAGCATCTCGTTTTCCGCCTCGGTCATCTCCGCCTCGGTGCTGTCCAGATGCTTCATATCATCCTTTAAAAGCCGGACGAAAAACCGGTAGAGGAGCAGCTGGTTGTCCAGCTCCCGTTTGTCCGTCTCAATCCGCAGGATCTCCTTTACCTTCTGCCGGGCGCGGTTGTCCTCGCAGAAGAAAAGGAGGTTGTCGGCGTCGAGATAGATGATGATCTGGGGGGCTTTGGCGCCCGAGTGGTTGATGTCGTACCAGTCGAAAGCGATGATATCAAAGTCCGGGAAGCTCTCAAAGGATTCGATCTGCCCTTCGACGATATGGCTGATGACCAGCGCGTTCATGTACGGGGAAGCCTCCCCGATCTGCCGGAAGGAATAAACCTGTACCATTCTGCACCTTCTTTGTCCTTTCTTTCGATCATAACATCTGAATAAGCTGGAATACCCCGTAAATCACCGGCTGATGCAGCAGATAGAGGATGAGCGAATGCCGCCCGATCCAGCAAAAGGGCTTCATGGCCGCCGGTGCGGGGGAGAACCCGCCCGACTCCTTTTTCCGCCGGATGAACGGGGAAACCGCCCTGAAGATAAAGTACCCGGTGAGGAAGAGAAAAAACCACGGCAGCAGCGGGAAATAGTCGGTCGAGTAAAACCCGTCCGGCGGGAAGCCGAAATAGGCGGTCAGGTAGTTCTGATAAAACGCCGCCGGCACAGCCCCCAGCCGGATCCCCTCGAAGCCGAAGCTGCCGCGGGCGACATTCCGGGTGAGGAAAAAAAGGAGGACAGAAGCCAGTGCGCCAATGGGTACCAGCCGGGCCGGGATTTTCCGGAAGAGGGCGTCAAGCGGGATCATCAGAAGCATCGCCGACCCGATCAGCGTCAGCACCCCGAAGACCACCCGCTCGGCCGGCATCACAAGGACCGTCACCGCCGTCACCAGCGCCCCGCCGCCGAAGACCATCAGCCCCCGCTTCAGCGGCTTCCGCCCCAGCCCCCAGCAGAATCCGGACAGCAGGATAAAGCACCAGCAGATGCTCTGCTGCCAGAGGTAGCCGGGCGTTTCATTATACCAGTCTGCCCGCAGGCCGAAGAGGTAGACGAGGTCCCACATCGCGTGGTAAACGGCCATGCTGATGAGGGTAATCCCCCTTAGGGCGTCCAGCTCCCAGATCCGCCCGATTTTCCCGGGGGCCTGGGCCATCGGCGTTGTTTTGACCATAGGCGCACGTCCTTTCTTTGTAGAACACGGAAATCAATTTTTATCTTTATGGCACCGAATGTTTATTTCGCTGCCCTTAAGGCAGCGACCAAGGGTTCCCCTTGGATGGGACCAAGTTTCACTTGGATGGACCAGGACCCTCGCGGGCCCTGGACCCGCTGTTCGACGCGGCGTGAACTGCCCGTCCCACACGCG
>DVHA01000257.1 GCA_018712425.1 Candidatus Faecivivens stercoravium
CAGCCCTCCGAACTGTTAAAATTCGGCCTGATTGTCACCTTTGCGGCGCTGATCGCCCGCAACTACCGGCAGATGGACACCTTCAAAAAAGGTATCCTTGAGTTTTTCTATTTCCTGATTCCCGCTTTCGGCGTTGTCGCCCTCCAGCGGCATATGTCCTGGATTATGCTGATGGTTATCATCTGCGGCGGTATGATGTTTATTGCGGGGTCGAAGATTTATTATATCCTGTTGCTGGTCCCGGTGGGCCTGCTGGGCCTCGTGATCCTGCAGGCGCTGGGGTTTGACTATATCGGCTCCCGGATTGACGCCTGGCTCGACCCCTTTTCCGATATCCAGAACGGCACCTGGCAGATCGTCCAGTCGCTTTACGCCATTGGCAGCGGCGGGCTGTTCGGGGTGGGGCTGGGCAATTCGACCCAGAAGTTTCTCTGGATCTCGGAACCTCAGAACGACTTTATCTTCGCGGTCGTCTGCGAAGAGCTGGGGCTGGTCGGGGCGCTGATGATCATCCTTTTGTTCGTCCTCTTTGTCGCCAGCGGCTTTTCGATCGCGATGCGGGCGCCCGACAAGTTCGGCTCGATGCTGGTCATCGGCATTGTCCTCCAGTTTGGGACGCAGGCGCTTTTAAACATCGCCGTCGTCTCCAACGCGATGCCCACCACCGGCATCTCCCTCCCGTTTTTCTCGGCGGGCGGCAGCGCGACGCTGGTACAGCTGGCCCAGGTCGGGATTGTCTTAAACGTCTCCCGCTACTGCCGGCCGGCCATCTCCCGCAAGAAGGATGCGGAGGGCGCTTCTTCCTCCGGCGGGGAACAGAAGCCGAAGATTAAAATCATCAGCTCGAGGGAGATTTAAGGGTAAGCCCTCCGAGCGCTGAAAGGTTGGATCAATATGCGGATACTGCTAGCCGGGGGCGGCACCGGGGGACACATCAACCCCGCCGTCGCCATCGCCGGGGAATTGGCGAAAATCTACCCCGGGTCGGAATTCCTCTTCGCGGCGGTGCCGGGGAATATGGAGGACACGATGATCCCCAAACAGGGGTATCCCGTCGCCCACATCAAGATCGCCGGGTTTTACCGCAGCCTCCTCCCCTGGGACATCGCCCACAACGTCAAGGCGGCCTACTGGCTCGCCCTCTCCGGCCACCGGGCGGAACAGATTGTCAAAGATTTTAACCCCGATATGGCCATCGGCACCGGCGGCTATGTCTCGGGGCCGGTCATCCGCAAGGCGGAGCAGATGGGGGTGCCGGTCTTCCTCCATGAGCAGAACGCCTTCCCCGGCGTCACCACCAAGATGCTGGCTCCGATGGCCGAGACCATCTTCCTCGCCTTCCCGGAGGCCGAAAAGCGGATCCCCGGCGGCAAGCATTTCGAGGTGGTCGGTAACCCCGTCCGCCACGCCTTTACCGGCATTGATAAGGCGTCCGCCCGGAAGGCCCTCGGCATCGACGATCATTTCACCATCGTTTCGGTCGGCGGCAGCCTCGGGGCGACGGCGATCAACAAGATGGCGGCCGACCTGATGGCCTGGCACGCGCCGAAGGGGGAGATCAACCACTTCCACGGCTACGGCAAAAACGGCCGGGAGCGGTTCCCGAAGATGCTCCGGGAACGGGGGCTCGACCTCTCGAAATACCCCCGCATCAAGGTAATGGAATTTATCGACCAGATGCACCTCTACCTCGCGGCCGCCGACCTCGTCATCTCGCGGGCCGGGGCGATCACCATCAGCGAATTGGAGGCGGTGGGCGCGCCGTCCATCCTGGTGCCCTACCCCTACGCCGCCGAGAACCACCAGTACCACAACGGGATGGTGCTCCAAAACGCCGGGGCAGCGCTGGTGGTCGAGGAGAAGGACTATCAGAAGGAATGGCTGATCGGGGAAGTGGAAAAATTTGTCCGCGACCCGGAAAGGGTCAAAACCTTCTCGGAAAACGCCCGGAAGCTGGCCGTCACCGACACCTGCGCCCGGATTGGCGCGTCGATCCAGAGGACGATGGCGGCCCGGGGGAAAGGGTAATCCCGCTGCCGGCCTGCAATTTGTAAATTGAACCGCTCCGCTCCCGATGGGAGAGCAAGTTTCCCCTCCCTGCCGCATATAATGGCGGTATGGAGAGAGGAGTGAGCGCGGTGCAGACAAAAGGCGTAAATATGACCCCGGTATCCCCCGGTCCTTATCGGGAGGCCCCGCCCTGCGAGGGGCTCTGCCGGAGCTGCCGGGCGGAGGGGTGCGGGAAAAAGGAAGAGGCCGGGCGCTGTTTCCGCATCCGCGGCGGGCGGCCCCTTAAAGGGAGCGTTTCGGTCCACGGGGCGAAAAACAGCGTCCTGCCGATTTTTGCGGCGGCGGTCCTCTGCCGGACGCCGGTCCACCTCGCCCGGGTGCCGCGGCTGTCGGATACGGGGGTCTCGCTGCGGATTCTGGAGAGCCTGGGGTGCATCTCGGCCCTTTCGGAGGATGAGGCGGTGGTCGACCCCTCCGCCGTCACCGGCAGCCGGATCCCCGACCGGCTGGTGCGGGAGATGCGCTCTTCCTCGGTCTTCCTGGGGTCGGTGGCCGCGCGGACGGGGGAGGCTTACCTCTGCCTACCGGGGGGCTGCGAACTGGGGGCCAGGCCGATCGACCTCCACCTGATGGGGCTCCGGGCGCTGGGCATGACCATCGAGGAAAAAGGGGAAAAGCTCCACGCCTATCATAACGGCCTGAAAGGCGCCGACATCACCCTCCCGTTCCCCTCGGTCGGCGCGACCGAGAACATCCTGATGGCGGCGGTGCTGGCCAAAGGGCGCACCGTTTTGCGGGGGGCGGCCAGAGAGCCGGAGATCCAGGACCTCTGCCGGTTCCTCCGCCGCTGCGGGGCCGGGATCGTCGGGGACGGCGGGCCGGTTTTGTACATCGACGGGGTCCCGGAACTTATGGGGTGCAGCTATGCCGTCATGGGCGACCGGATTGAGGCGGCCACCCTGCTGATCGCCGCCGCCGTCACCGGCGGGGAGGTGGAGGTCCGGGGCTTTTCCCCGGCGGACACCGGGGCGGTCTTAGGGGTGCTGCGGCGGATGGGGGCGCGGCTGCGGGTCTACCGCGACCGGGTGCAGCTCTCCGCCCCCCACCGGCTGATCACCCCCGGGCGGGTGGATACCGCCCCGTTCCCCGGCTTCCCGACCGACGTCCAGCCGGTGCTTTCGGCCGCCGCCGCCCTGGCGGAAGGGGAGACGGTCATCGGCGAGAATATCTTTGACAGCCGGTTTAAACACCTCTCCCAGCTGGTCCAGATGGGTGCGGATGTCCGCATCGACGGCCGCACCGCCTATATCCGCGGGGTGGAAAGCCTCCATGGCGCCGGGCTTAAGGCCCTCGACCTCCGGGGCGGGGCGGCGCTGGTGACGGCGGCCCTGGCGGCGGAGGGGGAGAGCCGGATCGGCGGCCTCCAGCATATCGAGCGGGGGTATGAGCGGCTGGAAGAGACCCTTTCGGCGCTGGGGGCGGAGATCGAGCGGGTTTAAACCGGGTTTTGCCGCGGCATGGATTGGCTGAAACGCATGAATCGGCGCTGGCGCTGAAATTACAGAGAAACGGGCGAAGATCAGAAGTTTAGGGTCCAGCCCTTTTTAAAGGGCTGGCGAGAATCCAAGGAGCAGAGCTCCTTGGCAGGCAGCTGCCTGCTGTATTTCCGAAGCTGTCCACGGCTTTGCTGCTTGTAAGGAAGGGTGCGCAGCACTCAAAAAAGATTTTTATGATAAGCTGTCCTCCCTTTCCGAGGGAGTTTCAACAAAGATGACGGAAGGATGTGAAAAAATGGCGGATATCGGATTCCGGACGGCCCCGGCGGGCAGTCCGCCGGAAAACAGCGCGCCTCCCCGCCCGGAACAGGGCACCCCGCCGGAAACCCCTTCCGGCGGGGGACAGCCGCCGCAGGGCAGCCCCCAGGGGCAGCCCCGCCCCGGCAGCAACGTCCGCGACTTTAACGCCGCCCGCCGGGCGTCGGAGATCGGGCGGGTGCAGCAGGCGAGGCGCCGCCGCCGGGCGGGCAACTACCTCATCTACTACATCCTTTTGGGGATTATCCTGACGGTGGTCTGCGTCACCCTGTCGATGACCGTCTTCTTTAACATTTCCACCATCACCGCCTCCGGCAGCAGCGTCTATACATCGGAACAGATCCTCGCCGTCGTCGACGCCCGGGAGGGGGACAACCTTCTGCGGTTAAACGTCGGGCGGCTGGAGGAGCGGGCGCTGGAACAGCTGGTGAGCGCCGAATCGGTCGACATCTCCCGGAAATTCCCCGATTCCCTCGAGATTACCGTCACCGACGGCGTCCCCTCGATGCAGGTCGGTGTGAACGGGGTCTATTACCTCTTTTCCGATTCCGGGCGGCTCGTCGGCCAGTCCCAGACGGCGGCGGTGGACGCCCAGGTGCTGGTCGGCCCCGACCCTTCGGGGCTGTCGGTCGGGCAGTACCTCGATGACCTGACGGAGGAGCAGCAGCTGACCTTCACCACCTGGCGGACGCTAATGGGGCTGATCGACAAGTACGGGATCCACGACGTCTCGGCGATGGACCTTTCGGATGAGATGTCCCTGAAGATATTCTACCAGAACCGGCTGGAGATCGACCTCGGGCCGCTCACCGATATGGACGCGAAGATCGCCGCCCTGAAGGCC
>DVHA01000258.1 GCA_018712425.1 Candidatus Faecivivens stercoravium
CTCGCCTCCGGCCTGGATTATCTCATGCCCATCACCTTCGCCGGTGAAAGTCCCCCTGCCTTCTTCCAAATGTCCTCCCACGGCCGCACCGGCCTGATGGACCTGGACGGCAGCTGGCTCTGGCAGGAAGAGGGGAATCCGCTGACCGATTATTTTGAAGCGACGTCCGACGCCCTCATCTGGTTAAACGACAGCCTGGCCCAGCGGACGCTCGTCATGGTCCAGGACGGGGTGATTGAGTACGACCCCGCCGACGAACTGGACGCCGCCTATCTGGATGTCTATCCGCTGGCCGACGCCCTGACCGGGGACCCGGCCCGGCTGTATGTCGAAAGCCGCAGGAGCAATCTGACCGAAGACGCGCCTATCGAAACCGGAGTCTTCAACTCTTCCGGCGGTTTTGCCGACCAATACGACAGCTCCTCCGTCCTCCTGCTCGCCGGGGATATCCTCGTCCGCGGGAACTATGAAATCCAAAATTCCGACGGCTATATCTTCGCGGCCGATGTTACCTTCGAGCGCCTGGGCACGATGGGCTACGGGGAACTGCTGTGGGAGCCCGGGCGCTGTGTCGTCCGCGCCGTCGATGCCTCCCACCTGATGGTCTGCCTCCAGCCGGATGAAGACAGCACCCCCGAGACCCTCCTCGTCGACGCCGCCACCCTCGAGGTGATAAAGCGCTTCCCCGGCGTCTTTGGGGCGGCGGGCAGCTGGCAGTACGAACCCATCCCCGACGGCTGTATTCTCCTGTTTGACGAAGGCGGGGAGAACCGCACCCTTTACAGCCTGCCGCTCGACCGGGAATTCGCCGGCTTTGAAGCTTTCTGCGGCGACGGGGCGGTGGTCCAGGGCAGCAGCCCCGATACCTATGACGTCATCCGCCTGTCCGACGGGGAAACCGTTGTCCAGGACACCCTTTCGGACTACCACTACTGGTCGGACGCCTTCTCCTACTGGACCGGCCCGGACGGCCAGTCCTACCTGGCCTGCCCCAACGCTTATCATGACCAGATCCTGCCGGTCGAATACCTTGCCGGCGGATACGGCTGGGAATCGGAAAACCATTTTGCCGTCGCCCGGGAAGGCGGGCAGTTTGACCTGCTGGACAAAGACGGCCGTCTCCTCCTCTCGGTCCCGCCGGAAGGGGATACCCCCGCAAGCTATCTGGGCAACGGGTGGTTCCAGGGGCAGTCGGGCACCGGCACCGTATTTTACGCCCCCGACGGGGCCGTTTACCGGTTTGACGCCCATAACCTCTGGCTCACCTACGCGGACCCCGGCGCGCCCCTCTTTGTCCGCCTCGAAGAAGACGGCACCCAGACCCTGCTGGATGGGGACGGCCGGGTGATCGTCTCCGGCCTTCAGAACATTTACCAGCCCGCGCCGGAAGGGGAGTTCCTCTGTGCCAGCGAAAACGGCACCCTCGGCCTTCTGGCCTTTGACGGCAGCTGGCTCTGGCAAGAAGACAGCTGACTTCCACAAAAGGAGTGAAACCTTATGCCTCTTATCCGCCATGAATCCTCCCGCCGCGGCGCCCTGGCGCTGCTGGCGATCCTCGTGTTTCTACTCTCCGGCTGTACTGAAGCGGCGGAGACTTCCGCCCCGGCAGACAGTCTGTCCTCTTCCGAACCCGCCGCCTCGATATCCGAACCGGAGGAGCCGGAGACGCCCCCCAGCCCGATGGCCGACGGGAAACTCCGCTTTATCAATGACTATAACGGGAACACCTCGACCGTTTTCCATGGTGATACGGTTGTATACAGCGGCAAAGGCCTCGCCTACCAGCTGACCGGGGGAGGGGACGATTATTTTTACGTCCAGTCAAACATCGGGGACCAGTACGTTTTCAGCCTCTGCGACGCCTCCGGGACGGTGCGGATTGAAGATTTCGGCGGCTATCCGGCCGGGGTTTTCGGCAATTGGCTGATTGTCACCGGCTACAACATTTCCGATGAAGAGGGAAGGGAGACGGTCTATGACCTCCGCACAATGCAGCCTGCCGATATGGGCCTTGGCGCGGTCAGCTCTGCCAACCAGATCGGGGACCGCCTGGTGATCAACACCGCCGACGGGATGGGCGTTTATGCCGTCGACACCCTCGAGCAGCTGGAGTTCTACCCCGGCTGGTATGGCGACCCTCTTTCTTCCTGGACCAGCCAGACCCTTTCCGAAACGGCCGGGGACTTCCTGATGATGAACCTTTACGACCCGGACACCGGAAACAGCCAGTACCGCCTGTACAACCCCCTGACCGGCGTCTCCTACGACAATGTCAGCAGCTACCTGGACGGCGACTACTTTTCTGTCGAAGTGGGGGATACCTATGAGATTTACGACCTCACAACCGGCGAAAAGATCGACTCCGACTGGCGGTCCTACAACTACTATTCCGACGCCGTCAAAATCTACCGCGCCGGGACCTCCATCCTCGTTTCCGCCCCCGCCTACGGCGGGACAAAAGAGGTGCAGTACGCCTACCAGTCGTCTGATGCGCCTTATATTTACGTCCAGCTGGGGGACGGGACATATGACGTCCTGGACCTTTCGGGCAATCTGGTTTTGCAGCTCTCTCCCGGTGAGGATCAGATGGTCACCGACATCGGCGGCGGCAGGCTGTCCATCTATAACTATTCGGGCGGGGGCGGTACGGTGGTTTGCTGGCCGGACGGCCGGGAACGGGAGTTTGACGAGTATACAAACATTGTCGGCTTCTACGGGACAGACGGCCTGTTGCTCGGCAGCTACCAGATCGGCAACAGCTATCTCTACGACCTTCTGGACAAAGATGGGGATGTCCTGCTTAAAGGGCTGAAAAATTACAGCTACGCCGGTTCCGACCAGTTTATCTATGCCGAAATCGGCTTCCGGAAGGGGTATATCACGCTGGACGGCCAGTGGCTCTGGTCGATGTCCACCTTCCAGACGACCGACGCCGAACCGGATTATTACTGGTAATGGTTTGCCGAACAATTTGAAATTTGTATCGGTCCCCTTAAGGGACCTCCTTAAGGCTCTGCCTTAAGAATCCGCCAAGCTCCGCCTGGACGGGCCAAAGGCTCTGCCTTTGGAATCCGCCAGGAGCCGCAGGCCCCTGGACCCATTTTTGCCGAACGCCGTTCCCGCGAGACAGTGCCCGGCAAAAAGGGCGCTTCGACCCCGCTTCAAACTTTATTGTTCCTTCAAGCCATACGATATCATAAACAGGAGGAAACCCTGATGAAACGAAAATTACCCGCCCTTTTCGCGGCGCTTTTGCTCACATTTACCCTCGCCGGCTGCCAGCAGGCGGAAGAGGCCCCGTCTTCCGACCCCTCTTCCGTCCCGGCATCGGAAAGCGAATCCGCTTCCGCGCCTGAATCTTCCGAGCCGTCCGCCTTGTCCGAACCGGAGAAGACCTACACCCCGGTCCTTTCGCTGGATGACTACCCGACCGTCGACGGCTCGACCGCCAACATCCCGCTGATGGCGCTGGTGATGGAGCGGGCGGCCGGTGCCGAGACGGCCGTCGCCGAGAGCGCCGCCAGCGCCAGCACCACCGCCCAGGCCTGGCGGAACCTTTCAAACGGCTATGCCGACCTGCTGTTGGTCTACGAGGCCCCCGATTCGGTCAAGGAGGAACTGGAGAGCGGCCCCGAGCTGGAAGTGACCGCCATCGGCCGGGACGCGCTGGTCTTTATCGTCAACGAACAGAACCCCGTCCAGTCCCTGACCCAGGACCAGATCCGGGATATCTACACCGGCGCCGTTACCAACTGGTCGGAGCTGGGCGGCGAGGACCGGGAGATCATCCCCTTCCAGCGGAACGAAGAAAGCGGGAGCTTCACCCTCTTTAAAAAGCTGCTGATCGGCGGCCGGGACCTGACCCTCCTCGACCCGCCGGAGGAGTACCGCCCGACGACGATGGGCGGCCTGGTGGAGGGCCTCGCCGAGTACAACAACGACGGCGGCGCCATCGGCTACTCAGTTTACTATTATATCAACGAGATGTACGCCCAGCCGGGCCTCCGGCTGATGGCGGTCGACGGGGTGGAGCCGGGCTACGACTCGATTGCCGCCCAGGAATACCCCCTCTGCAACGAATTTTACGTCGCCATCCGGGCGGATGAGCCGGAAGACAGCCCTGCCCGCCAGCTTTACAACTGGGTCCTTTCCGAAGACGGCCGCCAGACGATCATCGACGCCGGCTATGTCCCGGCTGGATGACCCGCCGCGGCAGCTGCCGGGGAAAAGCTTTTCCCCTCTAATTCCATTATATACCCAAATGTTCTGATTGTAAAGCTGTTTTGTTCGTGTTTTCCGCTTCAGGGCTTCATTTTTTTCATCCAGTTTTTCAGCCTCCCTTCACATAGCAGTCACTTTTCGGTATTATACTGAACTTGTCCGAAAGGGAAGCCTTCCGGATAGTCAGATGGGAAAGAGGCGAGCTGGTGCCATGGGTAAAGGCAAACTGCCGGCGGCCGTCTGTGCTTTGCTGCTCCTTGTCCTTACCGGCGCCGGGGGCCTTCCCCCTGGTGAAGCGCCCATCCCGGCGGTTTCGGCGGCAGCGTCCGGAACATGGGAAACGGGCGGCCGGTACCTGGCTTTGGATGCAGGGGACGCAGAAGACGGGGAATCTTCCACCCCGTTTGGCGAGATGCCGGATATGCAGAAACTGACGGAAGCGATGGAGATCATCGGCGATACGCCGCTGGATGAGCTTTCGGACGCCCAGCTGCAGCAGCTGGAAGACGCGGGGGTTGACCTGGAAACGCTGAAAGATAACGAAAGCCTCCTTGAAGGCGTCCGGGATACCCTCCCGGAGGAGAATGGTTTCCCCTGGCCGTTGGTCGCAGGCGCCGTAACGGTTGGTACGGCGGGATGCGCGTTTGCCGCCATCCTCATCCATCGCCGCAGAAAGCGCCCCAAATAAACTTGACAGACTTCTTTACATTTCTCCCCAAAAAAGCACAGCGCCGGTACAAAGCCCTTAAAGGCCGTCAGTACCGGCGCTGTGCGCGTTTTAATCGTCATAATGCCCGCGGAGCTGGATAATTTCAATCTGTTCTCCGGCAATCCGGAAGACCAGGCGGTTTTTGTCATCGATCCGCCGGCTCCACATTCCGGAAAGATTTCCCCGGAGAGGTTCCGCTTTTCCAAGGCCCTGGAATCCGTTTCGCAGGATGTCTTTGAGCAGCAGGTTAATCCGTTTAAGCGTCTTTTTATCTTCCACCTGCCAGTTAAGGTATTCTTCCCAGGCGCGTTCGGTAAAGACCAGATTACCCATTTTCCATGGCCTCCAGCTCTTCCATTGTCTTTACGACAACCTTTCCTTCTTCCAGCTGCCGCCGGCTTTTTTCCAAAGCCCGGAGATTGCTGTCGGAGTAAAAGGGGTCGTTCACCGGCCGGAAGGGGAGGCCGTTGGATTTGATCGACTGCCGCAGGAATATGTTGATCGCGGTGGACATATCCAGCCCCAGATCGCTGAACACTTCGGAAGCCTGTTTTTTAATCTCGTCAGGGACACGGATGCTGATATTCGCCATAGATACCACTCCTTTCCCTTTTATTATACAGCAGTTATCACGCAGTTGTCAATACATCAGCGCTCCAAACCGACATAAAATACGCCGTCCCCCGGGATCTAATGAATCCCGGGGGACAGCGCAATTTAGGGAGACGAAGAAAAAGCGGAAAAATCAGTGTTTCTTTTTCGCCTGTGCGGCCTTATAGGCCTCCTCAAACTTGTCGACATAGTCGGCAATGACGTCGACCGACGCTTCGATGCCGATCCGGCCGCTGTTGATGCAGAGGTCGTAGTTTTCGGCGACGCCCCACTTGCTGTGGGCATAGAAGCTGTAGTAATTCGCACGCTTCTTGTCCATCCGCTGGATTTCCTTGGCGGCGTTGTTCATGTTGAGGTTGTAGACATTGACGCAGCGGTTGATCCGGTCGGTCATGTTCGAGCGGATAAAGACGTTGACGACGTTGTGCATTTCCTTGAGGATGTAGTCGGCGCACCGCCCGACGATGACGCAGCCGCCCTTGGCCGCGACGTCCTTGATGATCTTGGTCTGGACCAGGAACACCTTGTCGTTCAGCGGCAGGTCGGCCATGCCGGTCAGGCCGCCGTGCATCAGCCCCGGCGTCACCGAAAGGGTGTAGAGGAGGCTGCTGGAAGCCCGTTCGTCGACCTTTTCAAAGATTTCCTTGCTGAAGCCGCTCTCTTCAACTGCCAGCTCGATCAGTTCCTTGTCGTAAAAAGGGATGTCAAATTTTTCGGCGAGTTTTTTGCCGATTAAACGCCCGCCGCTGCCGTATTGGCGGCTAATCGTGATGACTGTGCTTTTTGCCATAATGATTCCTCCTGTCCAAACATTTGACCCTTGCGGAGCCGCGTACCGTTCAGATACAGGCAAACGTTAGGTAAAACTGTATATGGACTTGGTACACTTCTATTATGCCTGATTTATCCGCGATTGTCAAGAAGAAAATGATAAAATTTCTACAATTGGTTAAAACGACGGAGGCAAATTATACGTTCTGCACAAACTTCTTCTTTCCTTGACAGTTTCCCCGCCGTTGTGCTACACTGAAAACTGTATACAGCATGTCGAAAGAGTTCTGCTGAAAAAAGGGAAGAAACTTTCCGATGCGCTGTAAAATTTAAATACCATTTTTTCCGGCGGCATGTACGGCGGAAAAAATACCTTGATTCGGGCAAGTGTGCGACCGCAGGGAGTGCATGCAGCCCGGATGTCATCCTGTCGAAAAACTTGTTTTTCGACAGTCTCATCCAGATAGAGGGAGGTTTTGCCGGATGGACGGTTTTTTTCCAGTTTTTATTCCTTTAAAGGGGCAGCCGGTGCTGCTCATCGGCGGCGGGAAGGTGGCGCTGCGGCGGGCGCAAACCCTCGCCCGGTTCGGGGCGGAACTGACGGTGGTCGCGCCCGAAATCCTCCCGGCGCTTACGCCGCTCGCCCGCTGCATCCGCCGCCCCTTCCGGCCGGAAGACGTCCGGGAAAGGTACCGGCTGGTGATCGCCGCCAGCTCTGACCGGGCCGTCAACCGGACGGCGGGGGAACGGGCCCGGGCGCTTGGCATCCCGGTTTCGGTCGCCGACGTGAAGGAGGAGTCGACCTTTTTCTTCCCGGCGGTCATCAAGGGGGGCGGGGTTGTCGCCGGCCTCATCTCGGAAGGGGGACAGGACCACCGGCTCGCGGTCCGGCGGGCGGCGGAAATCCGGGAGATGCTTTGCAAATGATATATGGCTGACGCCATATGATATAGCCCTTCGGGCTGTGATATAGCGCTGCGCGCTATGATATATTGTCCTGCGGACAATATGAAGGTACGCTTCGCTGATTTAATTTTTGGTGCTGGACATGAGGTTTCAGTTCCGACTTCGCAGTTTCATTTAAATCAAAGGCCGCTTGCGGCCTACCTTCATCTGACCCGCAGGGGAAGATATCATACCGCGAAGCGGTATATCATTCATCATATGCCCGAACGGCATATATCATCTCATTAAAGAAAGGTGACTGCGTATGAATAAAATCCTCCGCATTGGCACCCGCGACAGCAAGCTGGCCCTCGTCCAGACCGAGATTGTCGCCGGTGCCATCCGGAAACTGAACCCCGGCTTACAGGTCGAGCTGGTGACGATGAAGACCACCGGCGACAAAATCCTCGACCGGACGCTGGACAAGGTGGGCGGCAAAGGGCTGTTTGTCAAGGAACTGGACGAAGCCCTCCTCTCCGGCCGGGCCGACCTGACCGTCCATTCCTATAAGGATATGCCGATGGAATTAAACCCCCTGCTGCCGGTGGTGGCCCTCTCGCCCCGGGAAGACCCCCGGGACTGCCTCATCCTGCCGGAAAGTGGGGTGATGGGGTCAGGGCCGATCGGCTCCTCCAGCCTCCGGCGGCGGCACCAGCTGCCCGCCCTCTTCCCGGGCTATGAGACCAAACCGGTCCGCGGCAACGTCCTCACCCGGCTGCGCAAGCTGGAAGAGGAGGGCTTTTCCGCCCTGGTGCTGGCGGTTTCGGGGATGAAGCGGCTGGGGCTGGAAAACCGGATCAGCCGGGTTTTCACGCCGGACGAGATGGTCCCGGCGGCCTCCCAGGGCATCCTCGCCGTCCAGGGCCGGGCGGGGGAGGACTATTCCTTCCTCGCGGCCTTCGATTCGGCCGAAAGCCGGGTCTGTTCGGCAGCCGAGCGGGCGTTTGTCCGGGCGCTGGACGGCGGGTGCAGCACCCCGACCGCCGCTTACGCCGAACTGGAAGGTGGGGAAGTGCTGCTCCGCACCTTCTACGTCGCCCCCGATGGGCGGCAGATCAAGCGGAAGGCCGCCGCCCCGATTGCTGAGGCGGAAGCCCTAGGCATCCGGCTGGCGAAAGAGACGCTTTTGGCGGCGGGAACGGAGGGGAGAGCATGAGCGGCAAAATCATCCTCGTCGGGGCAGGCCCCGGCGGCAAAGGGCTTCTGACCCTGCGGGGGCTGGAGGCGCTGGGGGAGGCGGACGCGGTCGTCTACGACCGGCTGGTGTCGGAAGAGATCCTCTCCCTCATCCCCTCTTCCGCCGAGAAGATCGACGCCGGCAAATCCCCCGGCTCCCACCCGGTCCCCCAGCCGGAGATCAACCGCATCCTCGTCGAAAAGGCGGAGGAAGGGAAGACGGTCGTCCGGTTAAAGGGCGGCGACCCCTTCGTCTTCGGCCGGGGCGGGGAGGAGCTGGATATCCCGGCGGAGAAGGGCATCCCCTTCGAGGTGGTGCCGGGGGTGACGTCGGCGGTGGCGGCATTGTCGGAGGCGGGCATCCCGGTCACCGCCCGGGGCGTTGCCTCTTCCTTCCATGTGATTACCGGCCACCAGAAGGGGGATGAACCGCTTCAGATTCCTTTTGACGCGCTCGCAAAGGCCGGCGGCACCCTCGTCTTCCTGATGGGGATGGGGGCGCTCCCCCGGCTGTCGGAAGGGCTCCTTTCCGCCGGGATGGACCCGGAGACCCCCGCCGCCATCGTCGAAAACGGCGCCCGGCCGGAACAGCGGAAACTCCTCTCCACCCTCGCCCGCCTGCCGGAAGAGGCGGCGGCGATGGGCCTCCACTCCCCGGCGGTCATCGCGGTCGGGGCGGTTTGCGGCCTTTCCGGCCGGTACGGCTGGCGGGAAAAACTCCCCCTCCACGGGAAAAAGATCATCGCCGGGCGGAGCGGTTCGGCGGAGGGGAAGCTCCTGCGGCTGCTGGAGCGGATGGGGGCCTCGGTCTACGACCTGCCGCTCATCCGCACCGACCCGCTCCCCGGCCCGCTCCCGCCAGAACTTTTGGACAGCCGCTGGCTCACCTTTTCCAGCAAAGTGGGCGTCCGGTGCTTTTTCGCCCGGCTGGTGGAATCGGGGCTGGACACCCGGGCGCTCTCCGGCGTCAAAATCGCCGCCGTCGGCCGGGCGACCGCCGCGGCCCTGCGGGAAAAGGGCATCCTCCCCGACCTCATCCCCGAACAGTTTGACGGGGAACACCTCGGGAAGGCGCTGATCGAGCGGACCGATCCCTTCGACCTCATCACCCTCTGCGAGCCGGAAAGCCCGTCCGGGACGCTCCGGGAGATGCTCACCGCCGCCGGGCGGACGGTCAGAAGCCTGCCGCTCTACCGGACGGCGCCGCTGCCGCTGCGGGAGCCGGAACGGGTGGAGCGGATGCTGCGGGAAGGGGTGCCGGCCGCCTTTTCCAGCGGCTCGATGGCCCGGTCGCTGGCGGCGTCGCTGCCGGGGATGGACTTTTCCGGCGTCACTGCCTTCTGTATCGGCCGGGAGACCGGGAAGGCCGCCCGGGAGGCGGGTTTCCGGACGGTTGTGGCGGAGGAGGCAACGCTTGAAGGACTGGCGGGGAAGATCCGGGAGACTTTGGCTGCAAAGGGGTCCTAAATGGCAGATAGGTTGAAATAAGAAACCCCTTTATGTTTCGCTTAATAATATAAACTTTCCAAACGTCCAGTCAACGTTCCGAAGACCGTTCGCTTGACGAACGGTCTCACACACGGGGGAGCGGGAGACACGGCCGCGTCGAACAGCGGGTCCAGGGCCCGCGAGGGTCCTGGCGAATTCCAAAGGCAGAGCCTTTGGTCCATCAAAGTGAAACTTTGTCGCTGCCATAAGGGCAGCGAAACAAATATTATATTGTTTTACGAACAATACAATACCAGGCTTTCAGCTCCAGCTGAAAAGGATTGACCCATTGCCTGTTTTTGCGCGTTTTTCAAAATGTGTATAATCTATTGCAAATTATCTCGCAATTTGCTATAATTATATTGATTTACACCAGAGATTGTCCCCGCCCCTATAGATCCGGATCATTCGCTGAAAAGAGGCGGTAGAAAGGGATGGGGGACACCCTCTGGTCCCGGCCGGCAGGTTGGCAGCCGGGGGTTGTGCCACTTCCTCTTTCGAAAGGAGCCAAGGCTATGAAAAAGACGCTTTTTACCGGCGGCTGGCGGTTTGCCGCGGCCGGGGAGCCGCTGCGCCCGGTGATCCTTCCCCACGACGCGATGCTCCACCGGCCCCGGGACCCTGCCGCCCCTTCCAGCAGCGCCGGCGCTTATTTCCCCGGCGGGCGGTATGTTTATGAAAAGAGCTTTACACTGGATGCGGAAGCCGTGTCCCGGCACACCCTCTTTTACTTCGAGGGAGTCTATAAAAACGCCCGGGTATTGATCAACGGCGCCGCCGCCGGGCAGAACGCCTACGGCTATCTCCCCTTCAGCGTCCCGGCTGGCGGGCTGCTGCGGGAGGGGGAAAACTGTATCCGGGTGGAGTGCGATAACGTCGACCAGCCGGATTCCCGCTGGTATTCTGGCGCCGGGATCTACCTGCCGGTCTGGATGCTGACGGGGCCTTCCGCCAGCCTGGAGCCGGGTTCGGTGAGGGTCACCACCACCTCGGTCGACCCGCCCGCCGTCCGGGTGGAGACGGCCGTTTCCGAAGGGGAAGTATCAGTCGAAATCCTTGACGGGGAGCAGGTCATCGCCGCGGCGGAAGGGGCGGATGTGGCCATCCCGCTTCCCGGGGCGGGCCTCTGGAGCGAGGAGAGCCCGAAGCTTTATTCCGCCCGGGTAACCCGCCGGATGGGGGAGGAAACCGATACCGAGACGGTCTCCTTCGGCATCCGGACCATTGCCTACAGCCCCCAGGGCTTTTTCGTCAACGGCCGCAGGACCCTCCTCCGGGGCGGCTGCGTCCACCACGACAACGGCATCCTCGGGGCCGCCACCTTCGACGAGAGCGTCTGGCGGCGGGTGCGGATGCTGAAAGAAGCGGGCTTTAACGCCATCCGCTTGGCCCACAACCCCTGCTGCCGGGCGATGCTGGAGGCCTGCGATAAACTCGGGATGTACATCATGGACGAGAGCTGGGACATGTGGTTTAGCCGCAAGAGCCGGTACGATTACGCCTCCCAGTGGCCGGACCACTATAAAGACGACCTTGCGGCAATGGTGCGGAAGGACTATAACCATCCTTCGGTCATCCTCTATTCAATCGGCAACGAGGTTTCGGAACCGGCGGGGGATCAGGGCCTCGA
>DVHA01000259.1 GCA_018712425.1 Candidatus Faecivivens stercoravium
CGGAAGGGAGGCGATGTTGCCGATTAAAATGGTCGTGACAATCTCAGACGGCTGCAAATCCCCCAGCTGCCGCTTGCCCATCATCCGGACGGCAAAGATCACCAGCAGGTAAAGCAGCAGGGCGCGGAAAAAGATATTGAGCACTTGAGTCACCTGCCTTTTTGGTTTACACCGGCCCGTGCAGAAACCGCACCACAGGGCCTTATCCGCTATAAACTATGGGCAGCCCGGGAGCGGTTTATACACCATTTTCACTTTCCAGACCATTTTTTATATTTTCAGGAGAATCCCTTGCAATCCCGGGGATGACACGGTATAATAGTAGTATCCAATATGTGCCCGTGCACAAATAAACACCCATACCCTCCCGCGAAAGGAGACTGACAATGAAAAAACTTTACTACGGCGTCGCCTACTACGACGAATACATGCCCTGCGACCGGCTGGAGAAGGACATCCAGATGATGCAGGAAGCGGGGATCAACCTCGTCCGGATTGCCGAATCCACCTGGTCGACCCTGGAGCCCCGCCCCGGCGTCTTTGACTTTTCCCACATCGACCGGGTGCTGGACGCGATGGGCAAAGCCGGCATCGACGTCATCGTCGGCACCCCGACCTACGCCATCCCCTCCTGGATGGAGAAGATGCACCCCGAGGTGATGGCGGTCACCAAGACCGGCCGCCGCCCCTACGGCGCCCGCCAGATCATGGACATCACCTCCCCCGCCTACCGGTTCTATTGTGAACGGGTAATCCGGAAGCTCTTAGAGCATGTGGCAAACCACCCCGCCGTCGTCGGCTACCAGATCGACAACGAGACCAACTACTACGGCACCTCGGGCGAAAATGTCCAGCGGATGTTCACCCGCTGCCTCCGGGACAAGTTCGGCACGACCGACGCTTTAAACCGCGCCTTCGGCCTCGACTACTGGAGCAACCGGATCGACGCCTGGGAAGACGTCCCCGATATCAACGGCACCATCAACGGCAGCCTCGCCTCGGAATTTGAGAAGTTCCAGCGGCCGCTGGTCACCGAGTTCCTCGCCTGGCAGGCGTTGATCGTCCGGGAGTACAAGCGCCCGGAACAATTTGTGACCCACAACCTCGACTACGACTTCTCGATGGGCTACTCCTCCGGCGTCCAGCCGGACGTCGACCACGCCGAGGTGGCCAAATGCCTCGACGTCGCCGGCTGTGACATCTACCACCCGACCCAGGACCATCTGACCGGCCGGGAGATCGCGATGTGCGGCGACCTCGCCCGCAGTACGAAACACGCCCCCTACCTCGTCCTCGAGACCGAGGCCCAGGGCTTTGCCCAGTGGACCCCCTACCCCGGCCAGCTCTCCCTCCAGGCGGTCAGCCACCTCGCCTCCGGTGCGGAGACGGTCGAATACTGGCACTGGCACTCCATCCATAACTCGATGGAGACCTACTGGAAGGGCCTCCTCTCCCACGACTTCAAGCCCTCGGCGATGTACCAGGAAGCGAAAACAATCGGCGCCGCCTTTAAGGCCCTCGCGCCGAACCTTCTGGGCCTCCACAAAGAGAACAAAGCCGCCGTCCTCATCAGCAACACCGCCCTCACCGCGATGAAATACTTCCCGATGGCCCACGGCCGCGGCGGGCTGGACTACAATGGAATCGTCCGCTGGATGTGGAACGCCCTCTATAAGCTGAACATCGGGGCCGACTTTATCTTCGCCGACTCGCTGCCGGCAGACGCCGACCTCTCGGGGTACAAGCTGATCTGTGTCCCCGCCCTCTACTCTGTGCCGGAAAGCCTGCTCAACCAGCTGCTGCGGTACGAAGAGGAGGGCGGCACCCTTGTAAGCAGCTTCAAGACCGCCTTTACCGACGAAAACGTCAAGGTTTACCACGACGAAGCCCCCCACATCCTTTCCAAGGCCTTCGGCGTCAGCTACTCCCAGTTCACCATCCCCCAGCGGGTGGCGGTCGACGGGATCGGCGGCGGGGCGGAAGCCGATACCTGGATGGAGATGCTGATCCCCGAGGAAGGCACCGAGGTCCTCGGGCGGTATGAACACCCCTACTGGAAGGCCTATGCCGCCGTCACCCGCGCCCATTACGGCAAGGGCACCGGCTACTACATCGGCTGCCACACCGGCGAAAGCGCCATCGACGCGCTGATGCTGGAAGCGGCAAAGACCGCCGGGCTCCCGCTGGAAAACGCCGGCTGCCCGGTCACCGTCCGGGAATCGGTTGCCGAAGACGGCCGGAAGGTCCTCTTCTTCCTCAACTACTCCCCCGAGGAAAAGTCCCTCACCCTCCCGGCGGGCGAAAACCTGCTGACCGGGGAGAAGTACCCGGAAGGCGCCCCGGTCACCCTCAAAGACTGGGGATGGCTGATCCTGCGGAAGGACTAAACCAAAACGGAACAAACAACAGCCCCCTTTGGACAAACCAGAGGGGGCTGTATTTATGTCTGTAACAATAACTTCCCAAGCGTCCAATCCACCTTCCGAAGACCGTTCGCCAAGCGAACGGTCTCACACACGGGGGACGGGAGACACGGCCTGCGTCACGCTATCGCAAGCGATAGCTAGAAAAATGTTTGCCGGCCATACGGCATTGGCCGGCATTTCTCGCAAGCTCGAAACCACATTTTTCTGACAATGGGTCCTGGTCCGTCCAGGCGAAGCTTGGTCCCATCCAAGGGGAACCCTTGGTCGCTGCCTTAAGGGCAGCGAAATAAATATTTAATGCTCAAAGCATTGTTCATATTAACAACATAGTATTTTGAGCAATCTTTGCGTGCATCCGCCTCGCCTCAATCCCCCTTGACATTCGCCGCCCGCATCGCGTTGAGGATCGCGAGGATTGCGACGCCGACGTCGGCGAAGACGGCGTACCACATGCTGGTGGTGATGCCGAGGGCGGTGAGCAGCAGGATGCCGATCTTAATCGCCAGTGCGAAGACGATGTTCTGCCAGACAATCCGCACCGTCTTCCGGGCAATCCGGACGGCGGTCACCAGCTTATAGGGGTTGTCGTCCATCAGCACCAGGTCGGCCGCCTCAATCGCCGCGTCCGACCCGACGCCGCCCATCGCCGCCCCAACGTCCGAGAGCATCAGCACCGGCGCGTCGTTGATGCCGTCGCCGCAGAAGAGGACCTTTTTCCCCGCCCCGGCTGCCTCGCCCATGATCTTTTCACAGAGGGCGGCCTTGTCCTGGGGCAGGAGCCCGGCATAGACCTTGTGGATGCCCAGCTCTTCCGCCACCGGCGCGGCCGCCGCCGGGGCATCCCCGGTCAGCATGACCGTCCGCAGGCCGAGGGAGGCGAGGCCCTGCACCGCCGCTTTGGAAGTGGGCTTGATCTCGTCGCGGATGAGGATATACCCCCGGTAGACGCCCTCCTCCGCCAGATGGACGACGGTCCCCCGCTCGCCGACCGGCGGGACGGAAATCCCGTGGGAGGCAAGGAGCTTTTCATTGCCGCAGAGCAGCGCCTTCCCGTCGACCGCCGCCGAGACACCCTGCCCTGCCACTTCCTGGTAATCGCCGATCCGCCCGGGGTCGAGGGGGAGGGTGCAGGCGTCCCGGAGGGAAGCGGAAATCGGGTGGCTGGAGTAGTATTCGCAGAGGGCCGCCTTCTGGATCAGCTCATCGGCCGG
>DVHA01000260.1 GCA_018712425.1 Candidatus Faecivivens stercoravium
GACAAGTGTCGACCGCAGGGAGGCATGCAGTCCCGATGTTATTCTGTCGAAAAACTTGTTTTTCGACAGTTTCCCAGGACAGGCAGGGCCTGTCCTGGAAACGGGTTTATTTTACCCCCTCCCGCATCCGGCGGTAGCGGAACTGGGGGGGTTCTTCCTGCTGGACGACCACCGTCTGGTGGTCCTGGGGAGCGGGTTCTTCCTCCCGCCGGGGGCCGCGGGCGCGGTTTAGCAGCTCCTCGATCTTCTCGAACCGGCCGCCGCAGCGGATGTAGGCGCTGACCCGGAGGTCGTCCTCCTCGGGGTAGTCAAACCCCAGCGCCTCGCCCACCTCCCGGCCGCAGGAGCGGAACAGCTCGCCCATCGACAGAAGCCCCTTCATCATATCCTCGTAGTTGCCGCCGGCGAAGCTCGCGGCGAACAGCTGCCACTGGTCGGAGTAGAGGTAGCGTTCGATGTATTTGCCCAGCTTGCCGGTATCGACCCGGAAGTGGTTGTCCAGCCCGATCTTCCACTCGACCATTTTAATCAGCATCGGCCGGACGCACTCGGAGAGCATCCCGTTGGCGTAGGCCATCTCCCGCCGCCAGATGCCCTTGGCGACATAGGTCGAGACCCAGAGGAATTCGTTGCAGGTGCAGAGGTATTCCCGCTCGGTCGGCTTTTTGACCCAGTAGTTTTCATCGCTCGGCGGCGGCAGCTCGGGGAGGATGCCGTCTTTATCCAGCAAAACCCGGCAGAGGGAGTCCGACTGCGCCACCTCGGCTGCCAGCCCCAGAGGCACCAGCGTCAGGTCGATCCGGTTGCCGTCCAAAAGCTGCATCATAAAGTTGAACCAGTCCTCGTATGGCGGGTCGGAATCCAGCTGGTCGGCCCGGGTCTGCATTATGACCCGCTCCCCGAAGATATCGATCCAGCCGGGCTCGCCGATCATGCTCTGCATATCGGTGACGGCATAGACGATGTCGAAATCCTGGTACTGGTCCCGCGGCGCGTTGGGGTTGGCCCGCGAGCCGTTTATCCAGACGGCCCGTACCCTCTCGTCGCGCTCCGCAACGCCTAAGATCAGGTCCATCATCTGCTGTTCTGTCCGGTGTTTCATAAAAGTGCCTCCTTTCGGCAAAGGATATACGGGTTACCGTTCCGCTTCAGGAAAGTGCTGACGGCATTTTTGAACATTTTGTATGCAAACAGGCTTTGGCCTGTTTTGGACTGTTTTTGGGGATTATTTTTTGGGTGCTGCGCACGCTTCGTTTCGAGTGCAGCAGCTGTGGACAGCTTCGGAAGTACGGGAACTGGGCGCCTGCCAAGGAGCTCTGCTCCTTGGATTCTCGCGACCCCTTTAAAAAGGGGTCGATCCTAAACTTTTGATGCCGGCGTCCGTCCCCGCAAGATGGAGCCCAGCAGCCGGTGCGCTCCGGCCCCGCGGGCGGCAGTCTCAGTCTTTAATCTCCCCGTGGGCGAGGGCTTTCAGATAGGCGTTGATGAACCCGTCCAGGTCGCCGTCCATGACCGCGTCGACGTTGCCGGTCTCGAAGTTCGTCCGGTGGTCCTTGACCATCGTGTAGGGCATAAAGACGTAGGAGCGGATCTGGCTGCCCCAGCCGATCGCCTTCTGGTCGCCCTTGATGTCCTCGATCTTGTCCAGGTGCTGCTGGATCTTGATGGCGAGCAGTTTCGACTTCAGCATCCGCATCGCGACGTCCTTATTCTGGTACTGGCTGCGCTCCACCTGGCAGGAGACGACAATCCCGGTCGCGAGGTGGATAATCCGGACGGCGGAGGAGGTCTTGTTGACCTTCTGGCCGCCGGCGCCGGAAGCGCGGTAGACTTCCACCCGGATGTCCTCCGGCCGGACGACGATGTTGGTGTCCACTTCCTCCATCGTCGGCATGACTTCCAGCGAGGCGAAGGAGGTCTGCCGCCGCCCGGAGGCGTCGAAGGGCGAGACCCGGACCAGCCGGTGGATGCCGTTCTCCGACTTCAAAAAGCCGTAGGCGTTTTTGCCCTCGATCTGGATGGAGGCGGATTTGATGCCGGCCTCGTCCCCCTCCTGGTAGTCGAGGACCTCGACCTTATAGCCGTGGTCTTCCGCCCAGCGGGTGTACATCCGGTAGAGCATCGAAACCCAGTCCTGGGCCTCGGTGCCGCCGGCGCCGGCGTGGAAGGTGAGGATGGCGTCCTTCTCGTCGTACTCGCCGGTCAGGAGGGTCTCGAGGCGGGCGGTCTCGATCCCCTTTTCCAGCTCCTCCATCTCCCTGTCGATTTCGGGGATGGCGGACTCGTCGTTATCGTCGTTGGCCAGCTCGATCATGACCTCCAGGTCGTCATACCGGGCGCAGAGCTTTTCGTACCCCTCGACGGTGCCTTTGAGGGCACCGGTCTGTTTGAGGATCTTCTGGGACTCCTCGGCGTTGTCCCAGAACCCCGGCTGGGCCGCCTTCTGCTCCAGCTCCTCGATCTGGACCTTTAAGCGGTCGATGCCGAGGGCGGATTTTAAGTCGTCCAGTTCCGGCTTCTTGTCGCGCAGTTTAAGCGCGCGTTCTTCCATTGCGAGCATGTATAATCTCCTTTTCTCGGTTTATTTGCCTGTTTAAGCGGGGCGGTTTCACCCTAAAAAGGGTATAGGAAACAGACCCCAAAGCCTACACCTATATTATAACCAATATTTAGAATCCTGTAAAGATTTGTTTGATAAAATCCCTTAAATATGGTATAATATGGGAGGTAGAAAATCCGGTGAAAAGGGGGTTTCCCCGCCGGAAAGACAGAACGGACGTTTACTACCGAGAAAGAGTGCCGGGTTTACCCGGAAAGGAGCGGCTATGCAGAAATACGTTGGGGCGGACTGCCCCTATTGCCATAAACCAATCAAAGAGGGCGACGAGGTCTCGGTCTGCCCCCAGTGCGGCGCCCCTTACCACCGGGCCTGCGCCAAGGAGGCGGGCGGGTGCGTCCTCACCGAGCTGCACGAAAAGGGCGGGCAGTGGACCCGTGTCCAGCGGCCGCCGGCCTCGGAGATCGACGGGCGGGCCTCCCTCCGGTGCAGCCGCTGCGGGAGCGTCAACCCGCCGGGTTCGACCGTCTGCGAGATCTGCGGGACGCCCCTCGACAACGCCACCCCCGAACCGGAGGCGGAGCCCTGGAACCGGCCGAACTGGCAGAACCCCCCTGCCGGCAATATGGGCGGCGGGCGGTTTTCGGGGCAGGGCGGCGCCTACGGGAATGGGAACCCGAATCCTTATGACCAGAACCCCTATCGCCAGGGGGGCCCCGGCGCGCCGTTCCAGATGCCCTTCGACCCCTTTGTCAACCCGATGGGCGGCCTCGACCCGGAAGAGGAGCTGGACGGGGTCAAGGCGAAGGACGCGGCGGCCTATGTCCGGCAGAACACCCCCTACTTCCTGCCGAAATTCAAGGCTTTCTTCCGCAAAACCGGCGGGGCGAGGGGCGGGTTCTCCTGGAACTGGAGCGCCTTTATCTTCGACGCCTACTACCTCTTTTACCGCAAGATGTACGGGCTGGGGGCGGCGGTGCTGGCGATCTCGGTGCTGCTGTCGGTCCCGTCGCTCATCGTCTACTTTGAAAACATGCTGGCCCTCATGAACGGCGAGGGCGGGCTGCTCGCCGCCATCGGCCTGAGCGCCGGCCGGCTCCAGACGCTGTACAGCCTCGCGAACTTCCTGTCGCTGGTGATGAAGCTGGTGCTGGCGACGATGTTCAACCGCGCCTACGCCGCCCACACGGTGGGGGCGGTCAAAAAGCAGCGGGCCGCCATCCAGGATGACAACGCCTACTACAGCGCCCTGGCCAGAAAAGGCGGGGTATCGCTCCCGGGCGTGCTGGTTGCCTTCGGGGTTACGGCGGTGGTATCGGTCATCAGCTCGACGGTCTTTATGGGCATCATCGGGATGATCTAAGAAGCGAATTTTGACCGGCACCGGAAACAGGCAGGCATTCGTTTAGGGAATAATATAAACTTTCCAAACGTCCAATCAACGTCCCGAAGACCGTTCGCTTGACGAACGGTCTAATACACGGGAAAGCGGGAGACACGGCCGCGTCGAACAGCGGGACCAGGGCCCGCGAGGGTCCTGGTCCGTCCAGGCGAAGCTTGGTCCCATCCAAGGGGAACCCTTAGCGAAGCGGGTCGCAATCTTTGATTGCGATGGGCTGCGAAGCAGACCTGCGCTGACCTTAAGGGCAG
>DVHA01000261.1 GCA_018712425.1 Candidatus Faecivivens stercoravium
AACTGCCGGTTATCGGGATTAGACAGAAAGCTTACTTATTGGCGTTGAAGTAACCGGCAAACGCGTCGACCGGCGAAACGCCCTTGAAGGTGCTCTCGCCCGCGATCTTCTCGACCAGCGTTTCAACGACGATATCCTCGGAGGTATAGGCGTTGATGTAGGTGGGGATGCGGGGGGCGTCGATCAGGTGGTAGGGGTTGTCGATCGAAACCATCATCGTCGGGACGTCGTGGATCATCTGCGGGACGGTGCCGCGGTGGCCGGGCCAGGTGATGCGGGCGGCCGAATCGGAACCGTTGGTCTCGATGTTGCAGAAATAGAGGATGACATCGTATTTCTGCTTGAACTCCTCGATCTTCATCTTGCCGATCGCGGCATTTTCGTCTTCCTCGTCATAGACGGTGACGTTGAAGCCCTTTTCCTGAAGCTTTTCGATAAACAGCTTGCCGTAGCCGCCGCGGGTGTTGTGGTAGCCGGGCTTGTCGCCGATGACGACGACGTAGAGGTTCTTCTGCTTATTCGGGTCGAGCGGCATCAGGTGCTGGGTGTCCTTGACGAGGGTGATGCCCTTGTCGGCGATCTCCTTGGCGAGGGCGCGGCCTTCGCCCTTCTCGAAGATTTCGAGGGCTTCGGGCGGGGGTACGAGGGTGCCGTTGGCCTTCTTTTCGGGCAGGTGCATCTTGGCTTTCAGACCGAGGACGCGCATCAGCGCTTCGTCCACCCGCTCCATCGTCAGGATGCCGTCTTCGACGCCCTGTTTCATGTAGTTAAAGTCCTCTTCGATGTCGCGGGAGAAGAGGAAGATATCGGCGCCGTTGGCGATCGACATCGGGACTGCTTTGCTTCTCGGGACGATTTCGGTGAAGCCGCCCATCGTGGTGGCGTCAGTGACAATCAGGCCGTTAAAGCCCATCTTGCCGCGGAGGAGCTTCTGGTGCAGGTCGGCGTTCAGGGAGCCGGGGAGGATGTCCTCGTCCTTGACGTCGGGGTTATAGTAGCGGGTGTAGGCCGGCTGGAGGATGTGGGCGGACATCAGCGTCTCGATCCCGTCGTCGATCATCCCCTGGTAGACCTTGCCGTAGGAGGCGTCCCACTCTTCGACCGAGAGGGAGTTGATCGAGGCCAGGAAGTGCTGGTCACGGCCATCGACGCCGTCGCCGGGCCAGTGCTTGACGCAGGGGATCAGGCCGCCGTCCCGCATGCCCTGGGCAATCCGGCGGGCAAAGGTCAGGACCTTGTCCGGGTCGGAGCCGAAGGAACGGACATTGGTAATGGGGTTATAGGGGTTATAGTCGATATCGACAACCGGGCCGAAGTTCCAGTTGGTGCCGACCGCCGCGCACTCCTTCGCGCAGATGAGGCCGGTCTTATAGGCGAGCTCGGGGTCGCCGGTCGCGCCGATTTCCATCTGGTGGCCGCAGGCGGTGCCGTCCATGATCATATTGCTGGCGCCGCGGTCGAGGTCGCCGGCGATAAAGACAGGGATCTCATAATGGTCCTGGAAACCTTTGATCTTCTCGCGGATATCCTTAGAGACGGCGCCGCGGAGGAGGAACCCGTTGGGCTTCATGCCGATCTTTTCCAGCCGCTCGATCGTCTCTTCGGCGGTCTCGCTGGCGGGGCTGTTGAAGAGGAACAGCTGGCCGATCTTGTCGTCAAAGGACATGTTTTTGATGGTTTCCTCTACCCAGGCGATCTGCTCATCGTTCAGATAGAAGGGTTTCGCGTGTAAATCTACCACTGCAATCATCCTTTCTCAGAAATATTGTCGTAAAAACAAGGGCACACACCCTGATTTTGATTATATTATACCATTATTTCCCCAGTCCGTCAACCAATTTCTAAACAGGTTGACCGGGTAGTCCAAGCAACGCCTGCTTTTGCCGCAGACGAAAAAAATCCCATAAAAAGGCAAAAACCTTCTATACAAAACTGTACCCATATGGTATATTGAAGACAGCAAACAAAACCATCGAAAGGGGTACTCGATATGAAACTGTCATTCCGCTGGTATGGTCCCTCCGACCCGGTCACCCTCGGGAACATCCGCCAGATCCCGGGGATGCGGGCGATTGTCACCGCCGTCTACGACGTGCCGGTGGGCGAGGTCTGGAGCCGGGAGTCGATCGCCGCCCTCAAAAAGGAGACCGAAGAGGCCGGCCTCTCCTTCGAGGTGATCGAGAGCATCCCGGTCCACGAGGACATCAAGCTGGGCAAGCCCACCCGGGACCGGCTGATTGAAAACTACTGCGAAAACATCCGCCGGGTGGCGGAAGCGGGGGTCAAGTGCGTCTGCTACAACTTCATGCCGGTCTTTGACTGGACCCGCACCGAGCTGGACCACCCCCTCCCCGACGGCTCTACCTCCCTCATCTACGACAGCCGCCAGGTGGAGAAGGTGAACCCCCTCCACACCGATTCCGACTTAACCCTCCCCGGCTGGGACGCCAGCTACACCCGGGAAGAGCTGCGGGAGGTCGTCGCCCAGTACCAGTCGGTCACCGAAGAGGATATGTGGGAGAACCTCTCCTATTTCCTCAAAAAGGTCATCCCGGTGGCGGCAGAGTGCGGCGTCAACATGGCCATCCACCCGGACGACCCCTGCTGGAGCATCTTCGGCCTGCCGCGGATTATCACCTGCGAGGAAAACCTCGACCGGTTTTTGTCGATCGTCGACGACCCCCACAACGGGATCACCCTCTGCACCGGCAGCCTCGGGTGCAGCGCCAAAAACGACATCCCCCATATGGCCGCCAAATACGCGAAGATGGGCCGGATCCACTTTGCCCATCTCCGCAACGTCCTCCTGACCGGCACCGGCTTTGAGGAACGGGGCCACCTTTCCTGCGGCGGGAGCCTCGACATGTACGCGATTGTCAAGGGGCTTGTGGAGAACAGCTTTGACGGCTACGTCCGGCCCGACCACGGGCGGATGATCTGGGGCGAGACCGGCCGTGCGGGGTACGGGCTGTACGACCGGGCGCTCGGGGCCTGTTATCTCAACGGGCTTTTTGAAGCGGCAGAGAAGGAAATCGGAATCGGAAAATAAAAAATGAAGAATTGCGGATGGAAACGCTCCGCGTTTCTCCATCTCAACCGGCATAAACCCGATGCTGGCGCTAAAGTATCCCGGAAACGTGCGGCCATCAGAAGTTTAGGGTCCAGCCCTTTTTAAAGGGCTGGCGGGAATGGAAGGGGCAGAGCCCCGGCGTCCGGATTTCATCCGGACACCTGAAAAACCGCTTGCCGGCCGTACGGCTTGGCCGGCATTTCCCGCAAGCGGGAAACCGCGCTTTTTCACAGGTTGTACGTCTACTTTCCGTCGCAGTGCATCGTCTACTTTCCTGGAGGGCGATAACCTCAGAAAATTGTGGTTTCGTGCTTTGCACGAAATGCGGGCCATACCGTACGGCCCGCAAACAATTTTCTAAGGGCTTGCGAAGCAAGACCGAGGTGCAGCAGCACACAAAATATGCCCATAAAGAATTCATGATAGACCTATGCGTATCTTCTAAGGAGGAACCTCATATGAAACTTCCGCTCAATACCGACCTCACCGGAAAAGTCGCCGTCGTCACCGGCGCCGGCGGGGTGCTCTGCTCGATGTTTTCCCGGGCGCTGGCGGCGGCCGGCGCGAAGGTCGCGATGCTGGACATCAACGAAGAGGCGGTCACGAACTTTGCCGCCTCCATCCGGGAAGAAGGGTATACAGCCAAAGGCTACCGCTGCGACGTGCTGGACAAGGCGTCGCTGGAGGCGGTGCACGAGGCGGTGCTCAAGGACTTCGGCCCCTGCGACATCCTGTTAAACGGCGCCGGCGGCAACAACGCCCGCGCCAACACTGACCTTGAACATTACAACCCCGGCGACCTCGAGAGAGAGGTCAAGACCTTCTTTGACCTCGAACAGCCGGGGGTCGAATGGGTCTTCCGGCTCAACTTCATCGGCACCCTCCTCCCCACCCAGGTCTTCGGCATGGACATGGTCGAGCGGGAAGGCTGTAACATCGTCAACGTCTCCTCGATGAACGCCTTCACACCCCTCACCAAAATCCCCGCCTATTCGGGCGCCAAAGCGGCCATCAGCAACTTCACCCAGTGGCTGGCCGTCCATTTCGCCCCCACCGGCATCCGGGTCAACGCCCTCGCCCCCGGCTTCTTCGTCACCAACCAGAACCGGGACCTGCTCTTTAACCCCGACGGCACCCCTTCCGCCCGGGCCGGCAAGATTTTGGCCGCCACCCCGATGGGCCGCTTCGGCGAGGCGGAAGAGCTGGTCGGCACCCTCCTCTTCCTTGTCAACAACGAGGCCGCCGGGTTTATCACCGGCGTCGTCATTCCGATTGACGGCGGTTTCAACGCCTATTCGGGCGTATAACGCAGATGAAAAGGCCGCCGCCTGTAACCAAATTACAGGCGGCGGCCTTTTTAATCATTTTTAATCATTTTTTTGGTGCTGCGCACGCTTCGTTATGGGTGGCAAAACTGTGGTCAGCTTCGGAAGTACAGAAAGTGAGCGCCTGGGAAGGGGCTCTGCCCCTTCCATTCCCGCAAACCCTTTAAAAAGGGTTTGATCCTAAACTTCTGATCGCCGCCCGTTTCTTTGTCACTTTAACGCCAGCGCCGGATTTTACGTTTCAGCAAACGGCTTTGCGCTTATCCGTGGGACACCGTATACCCCGTCGACCGGTCGACCACCGACTCCAGCGGCCGCCCCTGGGTAAAGGCGGCGATGTTGCGGGTGCAGCGGACCACCAGCTTTTCATAGACATCCCGCATATGGAACCCGCCGGAAACATGCGGGGTAATCACTGCCCGGGGCTGATGCCAGAGGGGATGGCCTGCGGGCAGCGGTTCCGGGTCGGTGACGTCGAGGGCGGCCCCCCGCAGATGCCCTGCCTCCAGGGCGCGGGTGAGCGCATCGGTATCGACGGCATTTCCCCGCCCGACATTTAACAGGAGCGCCCCTTCCTTCATCAGCCTGATCTGCTTTTCGCCCAGAATCCCCCGGGTCCCGTCGCCGCCCGGCAGCGACAAGGCGACAATATCGGCCTCCGGCAGCAGCTGGTCCAGCTCTTCCGTGACCGCCATCTTCTGGACAAAAGGCGGCCCCTCCTTATGGGTGCGGGTGATGCCGGTAATATCCGCTCCGAGGGTGTACATCCGGAGGGCGTATTCGGTGCCGATATCCCCCAGCCCCAGGACCAGCACCCGGCTCCCCTGGATCGGGACGACCTCCCCCAGGTCCCGCCAGACCCCGGCAAACTGCTGGTCGCGGTAGAGGTGGAGGTTTTTGGCCATCATCAGCGTCACCCCGACCATATACTCGGCGATTGCGACGCCGTAGCTGCCGGTGGCGTTGCAGAGGGCGACCGATTCGGGCAGGACCCCGGGTTTGCAGTAGTTATCCGCCCCGGCGCTCTGCAATTGGAGGAGTTTCAGCGCGCCGCAGTTTTGCAGCTGGGCCGGGGTGGGGTTGCCGAGGATGATCGCCGCCCGTTCCCAGGCCTCTTCGGGGATTTCCCCGTCAAAATCCCGGCGGGTGACGAGCTTCCGTTCGCCGGAGACCAGCCGCATCTGTTCCAGATCCTTTTCTTCAAAATCAATGAGGGATAAAATCAGCTCCTGTGCCATGTTGTTCCGTCCTTTCAACAAGAATTGGCGGACTTCCGCCTGTCCCCATCAAAAAGAGCGGCCGGGTCAGAGGCCGCTCTTTTCAATTGCCTTTTATGCGTCCGGGTTGACCGCCGTGTCGGGGGTCTCGCCGCCGCTGATCTCAAAACCGCCGGGGGCGCTGCTGTCGCCGCCCTCTTCGCCGTCGCCGGTGTCGGAGGATTCCGGCGCGGTATAATGCCCGCTGCAATACTCCGGCAGGGCACCCGCCTTATAATACCCGGTAGCCGTCGGGCAGCCGGAAGAGGCGAGCAGGCCGGTGGTGGTGCAGTACTGGGCCTGCACGACGTTGTCGCTGGCGGTAAACTCGACCGATTCCAGCCCCTCATGCAGCGGCCCCATGACGTTGCCCCAGATGGTATCGGTGTCGTACATCCGGTTGCTGGGAAGACGGGCCTGGGTGTCGTATCCGGTCCAGACGCCGGCGACGTAATAGGGCGTCATCCCGACAAAGGACATATCATAATACTCGGTGGTGGTACCAGTCTTGCCGACAACCGGCATATTGCTGAGGCGGGCGCCGGTACCGGTGCCGCTGTCAACAACCACCTTTAAGAGCCGGTTCATGATATAAGCGGTGTCCTCCGAGAAAGCGCGGCTCTTCTGCGGGGTGTTGTCCAATACAAGGTTGCCGGAAGTGTCCTCCACCCGTTCATAGGTGATCGGTTCGTAATAATACCCGCCGTTGCCGAAGGTAGCGAAGGCCGCCGTCAGTTCGTCCAGATGGAGGCCGTTGGTCAGCGACCCGACGCCGAGGGGCGCCAGCGCGTTGTCCCGGTCATCCAGCGTTGTAAAGCCCAGCTTGGTGCGCATGAATTCCAGGCTCCGGTCGGTGCCCAGCTGCTGCAGAATCTTGACAGGGATGGTGTTGCGGGAGATCCGGATCGCTTCCACGATCGTCATATTCCCACGGTAATCCCGCTCGTAGTTCTGCGGCCAGTCGCTCCCATCCTCGTTCTGCATGACCGGCGAGTCGTTTAGGATGGTCGACCAGTTGATCAGGTCGTACTCCATCGCCTGGCCATAGCTGGCCAGCGGCTTGATGGCCGAGCCGGGGGACCGGGTCGCCTGGGTGGCGCGGTTAAAGGAAAGGGTATTGGTCTTTTCGCCCTTCCCGCCGACCAGCGCCAGGATCCGCCCCTCATAATCCATAATCACCATCGCCGCCTCGGGGATCTCCCCATTCTCGTTCGGCGAAAGCTGGCTGGAAGAGAAGGTTGTCCAATCGTTGAACTTATCTTCCAGGTAGGTCTGCATATCCTGATCCACACAGGTGTAAATCCGGTAGCCGCCGTTGCGGAGCTGGCTGTCGGCGTAATCTTCCGTCCAGTTGTTTGCCTCCATCAGGTCGGCGGTGACATCCCGGATGACGGTGTCGACGTAGTAGGAGGTGACGCCGCTGGAAACTGCCGCCGTATCATCCTGCCCCTCGAACTGGTCGACAAGGACAATCTGGTTGGCGGAGAGTTCGGCGTACTGCTCATCGGTGATATAGGGATCCATCGTATTGTCCGGGTCGTCCGACACCATCGCGTCGAGGACAGCCTGGTACTCTTCCGCCGTCTGCCCGACTGTCACGACCGGTGTCGCGATATATTCCTCATATTCCGCCTGGGTGATATACCCCTGGTCGTACATCTCATAGAGGACGTAGTTGTTCCGGCGGACAAGGTTTTCCTCCGGATGGAGGTCCGGCCTCAGGCTGTTGGGCGACCGGGTCATCGCCGCCAGCGACGCCGCCTGCGGGACGGTCAGTTCCGAGACGTGGCAGCCGAAATACTGCTGGCTCGCCGCCTCAATGCCGTAGACCCGCCCGCCGAGGAAGATGATATTGAGGTAGGCCTCCAGGATCTCATCCTTGGTGTAATCCCGCTCCAGCTGGAGCGCCCGGAAAATCTCCCGGAGTTTCCGCACCGGCGTGACGTCGTCGTCGCTGGTGACGTTTTTAATCAGCTGCTGGGTGATGGTCGAGCCGCCGGCCCCATCCAGGCTGGCGTTTAAAACGGCCGAAATCGAGACCGACGCGGTGCGGAACCAGTCAACCCCGTCGTGCTCCCAGAACCGTTTGTCCTCCGAAGCGACAAACGCCTGCTGGACATAATCGGGGACCTCGTCCAGCGAGACCTCAATCCGGTTCTGGTCGGCCGACAGCCGGTAGATTTCCTCCCAGCCGCCTTCGTCGTTCTGGGCGTAGAGCATCGTCGTATAACTTAAGCTGATATCATCCAGGCTGATGGAGTTGTTGGTGTCCATGAAGTTCATGACATAGACCATCATCGCGGTGATGACGATGCAGCCGGTGATAATCCCGATCAGGATAATTGTCACCAGCGCCTTTAATGCCAGCGAGACCGCCCGCCCGGCGACCCGGACGCCGATGGCGGTGCCCCGTTCGACTTTATTCCTTTTTTTGCTTTTTCTTGCCAAATGTACTGGCCTCCTTTGCGCTTCTGGGAGCGAAAGCTCTATAACCGTGCAGGGAAACAGGCTTTAAGCGGTCCCGACCGCTTAGAAGACCGTTTCCGGGCGCAGAAACCCCTATACATATACAGGTCTTATTATAGCACACGGCCTGGCAAATTGTAACCCCTAAATGAAAACGAATCGTAACCGAAATCTAAATCTGTTTCTGACGAAAACCATAAAAACCGGGCGTATCCCGCGGGACCCGGCTCATTGGAAGTGAAGCCCGGTCTCTGCCGCGCGGGGCATCAAAATGAAACAGCCTGCATTTCCGCAGCCCCAAACCCTCCGGCGTATAACCGCACCTTTTCCTGTGTAATTGCCAAAAACCCGCAAGTCCCGATAAAAGGACTTGCGGGTAGGAGCATTTATTCCCACTCGCTCCCGTCAGCCATATTCTAAACGGATTTGCTTATGAGATTTAGCTCAGAGTATTTGCATTGTTTCCATTATCCAGATAGTTTGGGCTATCTGATTTTTTGTTGCCATGATGTTGCCATGAAAGACCACTCTAGAGAACTATAAATCAAACCGTTTTGACTATTTTATAAGATGGAGTTTCATCCTTGTGATCAAAT
>DVHA01000262.1 GCA_018712425.1 Candidatus Faecivivens stercoravium
GTCGACACCACCTACGAAACCGTCCTGCGGGATGTGGAAAAGCGGGACTACGACGATTCCCACCGGGAGATCGCGCCGCTGAAAAAGGCGGAGGACGCGGTCCTGCTGGACACCTCGGAGATGACGCTGGAAGAGTCGGAAGAAGCCGTGAAAAGGATCATCCTCGCCGCCCGGGACGGGCAGAAGGAGTAAAAAATGTTTTATTATATTGCCCGCATCGCCGTTTATATTGTCCTGATGATCTTCTACAAGCCCCGGTTTGAGGGGCTGGAGAATGTGCCGAAGGACAAGGGGTTTATCCTTGTCTCCAACCACATCTCCAACTTTGACCCGATCTTCGTCGCCGTCAAGGTCAAGCCCCGCTGCTACTTCATGGCGAAGGAAGAGCTGTTCCGCAACCCCTTTGTCAGCCTGATTATCCGGGGGCTTGGGGCCTTCCCGGTCAGCCGCGGCAAGGGGGACACCGCCGCCGTCGAAAAGGCGGTCGGGTATGTGAAGGAGGGCAAGGTCGTCGCCATCTTCCCCGAAGGGCACAGAAGCCCCGACGGCAAGCTCCAGAAGCTCAAATCCGGCGCGGTTGTCATCGCCGCCGAGACGGGCGGGGGGATGCAGCCCTGCGTCGTCAGGAAAGGGCCGAAGAAGGGGCTCCGCACCCCGGTCGTCATCCGGTACGGGAAGTTTATCTCCCACGAGGAGCTGGGCCTCACCGGCCGCACCCCGTCCCAGATCCGGTCGGCCAATAAGCTGCTCACCAAAACCCTGACCGACCTGCTGGAGGAAACCGATGTCTAAGATTACCCTTGCCGGCACCGCCGGTTTCTGCTACGGCGTCCGCCGGGCGGTCGAAAAGGCCTTTGAGGTAGCCGCATCCGGTAAGGACGCGGTGACGCTGGGGCCGATTATCCATAACCCGCAGATCGTCTCAAGGCTTGCCGCCCTCGGGGTGCCGGAAATCAGCAGCCCGGAGGAGGCGAAAGAGGGCCAGACGGTCATCATCCGCTCCCACGGCGTCCCGGCGGCGGTCTACGATGCCCTTCAGGGGCGGGAGATCGTCGACTGCACCTGTCCCAACGTCGCCCGCATCCACCGGATCGCCCGGGAGGTGACCGAAGCGGGGAAGGTGCTGCTGGTCGCCGGCAACCCCCATCACCCCGAAGTGGAAGGGATTGTCGGCCACGCGAAAGGGGAAGTTTACGTCTTCCAGAGCGAGGCGGAGCTTGCAGATATCCTCAGTAAGCTGGAAGCGGAAGGGCATCCGGATATCGCCGTCGTCCAACAGACCACCTTCAGCGTCTCTTTGTGGAAAAATTTACAAGTAATTATCGAAAACCGCTATACAAACGCCGAAAAGTTTGATACAATATGTAATGCGACCCATTTGAGGCAGCAGGAAGCGGCCTCTCTGGCGCAAAAATCTGACCTTATGATTGTCATCGGAGGCCGCGAAAGCTCAAATACACAAAAACTTTACGAAATATGTGCCAAAAAGTGCGAAACAGCGGCCGTGGAATCGAAATCAGAACTTGACAAAAGCCAGATTTTACGCCATAATAATATTGGCGTTACTGCCGGTGCTTCTACCCCGGCTGATATAATCAAGGAGGTTTTAACAACCATGAGTGAAATTCTGGAAAATCAGGAAGAAGAGCTTTCGTTCGCGGAGCTCTTCGAACAGTCTCAGACTGAAAAATTATATAACGGGAAAAGGGTAAAGGGCATCGTCTCCAACATTACGCCTAACGAGATCCACGTAGATGTCGGCGCCAAACAGACCGGCATCGTTCCTGCTTCTGAACTGTCTGAACACGGCGAACTGACCCCCGACAGCTTCCATGTCGGCGATGAGATCGACCTCGTCGTCGTCAAGGTCAACGATCAGGAGGGTGTGGTCACCCTGTCCAAGAAACGCCTGGACGCGGAGGCCAACTACAACGCCGTCTGCAAAGCTTTTGAAGAAGGCACTGTCCTGACCGGCACCGTTACCGATGTCATCAAGGGCGGCATCCTGGTCAACTTCAACGGCCTGAAGGTATTCGTCCCCGCTTCCCTCGCTTCCGACCGCCGGATGGAGGACCTCTCGGTCCTGCTGAACAAGGAAGTCCAGTTCAAGGTCATCGAGGTCAACGACCGCCGCAGACGGGCCGTCGGCTCTGTCAAGGCTGTCCTCCAGGAGGCCAAGAAGGCGAAACAGGAAGAATTCTGGCAGAATGTCGAAATCGGCAAGGTCTACACCGGTGAAGTCAAGTCGCTTACCTCTTACGGCGCGTTCGTCGACCTCGGCGGCGTGGACGGCATGATCCACATCACCGAACTCTCCTGGACCCGCATCAAGAGCCCCGAAGAGGTTGTCCATGTCGGCGATACCGTTGAAGTCTACATCAAGGACATCGACTACGACAAGAAGAAGATCTCCCTGGGCTACAAGAAGGAAGAGGATAACCCTTGGGAAATCTTCAAGCGCGATTACCCCATCGACACCATCTGCCCGGTTAAGATCGTTTCGATCACCACCTTCGGCGCTTTTGCGCAGATCATCCCCGGCGTTGACGGCCTGATCCACATCAGCCAGATCGCCAACGAGCGGATCGCGAAGGTTTCCGATAAGCTGGCTGTCGGCGACGTGGTCGACGCGATGATCATCGACATCGATTACGAGAAGAAGAAAGTCTCCCTCTCCATCCGCGCTACCTTAAACGCGGAGGATGACGAATAATCTTCCGTTTCAGCTGAGAAAAAAACGGTGCAGCAAGCCTGCACCGTTTTGCATATTCGATTTTGTGCACGAGCACGTAGAAAGGAGCAGCCGCTATGCTGACACATGAACAGGCCGTTTCCGCCATCCGGGAAGGGAAAACCGCCCTCGGGCTGGAGCTGGGCTCCACCCGCATCAAAGCCGTCCTGATCGGCCCGGACTTTGCCCCCCTCGCCTCCGGCAGCCACAACTGGGAGAACCGGCTGGAGGACGGGGTCTGGACCTACCGCCTCGAAGACGTCTGGAAAGGGGCCCAGGACAGCTACCGCAAGCTGAAAGAGTCGGTTAAGGCACAGTACGGCGAGACACTGCGCACCGCCTCCGCCCTCGGGTTCTCGGCGATGATGCACGGCTACCTCCCCTTCGGCCGGGAGGGCCGCCAGCTGGCCCCCTTCCGCACCTGGCGCAATACCATCACCGAAGAGGCGGCGGGGCAGCTGACCGCCCTCTTCCGGTTCAACATCCCCCAGCGCTGGAGCATCGCCCACCTCTGGCAGGCGGCGCTGAACGGGGAGGAACATGTGAAGGAGATCGCCTACCTCACGACCCTGGCCGGGTACGTCCACTGGAGCCTCACCGGGGAGAAGGTGCTGGGGGTCGGCGAGGCCTCCGGCATGTTCCCGATCGACAGCAAGACGGGCGATTACGACGCCGGGATGATGGAGAA
>DVHA01000263.1 GCA_018712425.1 Candidatus Faecivivens stercoravium
CCTGGGGCAGGGTGTATTCGTAGGCAAGCGACTGGAAGAGGCTGCCGAGGTTCCGCATATCGCCCCGGTCGGGGGTCGCGGTGACCCCCAGCACCCGGGCGTCGGGGAAATGATCGAGGACTCGCAGATACCCGTCCGAGATGGCGTGATGGGCCTCGTCGATGATGATGGTATCGTAATAATCAGACGGGAAGCGAATGAGTCGGGCCGGGCGCTGCAAACTCTGCACGCTCCCGACCGTCACCCGGAAGAGGCTCCCGAGCGCTGTCTCTTCCGCCTTTTCGACGGCGGAGCCGAGGCCGGTAAACTTCCGCAGCTTGTCGGCGGCCTGCTGCAGGAGTTCCCCCCGGTGGGCCAGAATCAGCACCCGCCTCCCCTCCCGGACCTCGAGGGCGGTGACGGCCGAAAAGACGACCGTCTTGCCGGTGCCGGTCGGCAGGACCAGCAGGGTTTTTAAAGTCCCCCGGTCCCACTCGCCCCGGATGCTGCCGACCGCCTCCTGCTGATAAGGCCTGAGCGCGCTCACCAGTATTTACCCCCTGCCGGGGCCGTCTTTGCCGCCGGTGAAATGGGCGGCTCCAGGAATTTCTTCACTTCATTGGACTGCCGGGAAGCGCTGTCCCTGTCAATCCATTCGCGGATGCCGATCTCGCACCGGCCGGACTTGCCGATGACATGGTCCCAGTCCATTTTCAGCGCCTCGCCGTGCTTCCGGTCGCCGATCGAGGTGAAGAAGGCGCAGAGCAGCCCCTCGACCTTGCTGTGTAAAAACAGCCGATGGGTCAGTTCGACTGGCCCTTCGGGGCTGTCGATGGTTAAGGTGAGGGTCGCCTGGTTGCAGGGCGGAAGCTTGTTGCTTCCCGCATACCGCTCCCGCTTAAAGCCGGTGACAGTGAAGGGGTAGACCCCTTCCGGCAGCAAAACCCAGCTCCCCCGGTCGTTCTCGATGACGTCGTCCCAGCCAAATTCCCGTTCAAATGTCTGATTGTTTGCCATAAAAGTTCCTCCTTAAAACGGCAGGTCGCCGGTCATATCCAGAATAAAGTTATACAGGTGCGGCCAGCCGCCGATCAGCGCTTCCCGGACAAACCCGGGGTCATAGTTTTCAAAGGGTGTGCCCGGCGGATACCAGCCTTTCTGGGCGACGGCGTCCTGCACCTGCTGGGTGGTCACGCCGTTCGCCGCCATCAGCTCCCGCAGTTCCTTCGGCACACTGGCCGGAATATCCTCCGCGGGAGGTGTAGCCGTAGGAGCCGGTTCGACCGGGGACGCGGGCCCTGCGGATGCAGGAGACTGTACAGGCGGCGCCGGTATCTGCGGCGAAACCGCCGGCCGGGGCTCCGGTGCCGGACGCATGGGAAGCGGCGCCGTCCCGCCCGCAATATACGGGGCAATCACCCCATAATCAAAGTCCGTCTGTTCCGGCAGACCCCAGCGGTTTTTCGCGTCCCAGCAGGGGTGATGGGCGGTGTAGAGCACCCGGGCGCCGCCCTGGGCCTTGTGCTTCTGGTTTTCATTCGTGACGACGATCGTCTTGTAGTTCGCAAACAGCAGCGCCCCTGCCCATTCCTTTAAAAGCGGCGCGCACTGGCGGGTCAGCTTCAGCTCCCAGCGGTCGTAGGCCCCCATCTCGTCCGGCTGCTCGAATTTGCGCATCTGGGCATGGGCCGCCACGGCGACGTGGATGCCGGCATCCAGAACCTCGGAAAGCTTGTTTATGAGCCGCCCGAATTCCTCGGCCAGGTAGGTATACCCCTTCCCGTAGCCAAAGTCCTCAATCCCCGTCTTGCCCGCCTTGTCGCAGACATGCCGGGCGCAGAGCCGCTCCGCCCAGTCGGCAGTGTCAAGAGCGAGGGTTTTGCAGGGGCGCTCCCGAGAGACAAAATCAACCTCATCCAGGAGCATCGCCCAGCTGCTGGGCGGCGGAAGCCGCCGGACCGACAGCTCGCCGGTCGAGCCCTCGGTGTCGATGAAAAGCGGATCCGGGAATCTGGAGAGGAAGGTCGATTTCCCGATCCCCTCGGGTCCGTAGATGACCACCTTCTGCGGGCCGGAAATCCGGCCGGATGTAACCGTATAATTTGCCATTTTCTACTCCTTTCTTACCACCATTTGGAGGCGGCTTTCGCGCTGTCTGAAAGACCGTTCACCAGTTCATCGGTTGTGGGCGCGTAGGCTACGCCAGTCTCCCCTTTGACAAAGCCGTCCTCGATGATGACCTTGCATTCCCCGCCGGTCGAGACCCGGGTGGCGATGGCCTGCAGGCCTTCGGCCGAGAGCCAGTCGCCGAAAGTGCGGAGGGTGTCGGTGTCCATCTGCTCCAGTTTATCTAAAAGGACAAAGCCGCAGTTGGGGTTTAATTTCCGGACGATGGCGGTCGAGACCATCAGCTGTTCCGCCCCGCTCATGCAGTCCCATTTCCGGCCGTTGTAGACCAGTTCCCCCTCTTCGACCGACAGGCCCGGGAGCGGCAGCGGGGCGGACGTCAGCAGCCGCATCCGGCTCTCACGGACCTCTTCCAGCTGCCCGGTCAGCTCGTCCACCTGCCCCTTCAGCGTCTCGGCCTCCTCCTCGGCCCGTTCCCGCTCGAGGTTCGCCCGGACCTTCTCGTTTAACAGCTCGATATTCTGGATATCCCGTTCCAGCTGAGCGGTCGATTCGTCCCGCAGTGTTTCGGCCGACTTCTGTGCCGTCTCAAAGGCCGCGGAGACTGCCTGATACCGTCCGGTCAGCTCCCGCAGCTGTGCCTCCAGCGCTTCCTTTTCCCGTCCCAGCTTTTCGGCCTGCATCCGGAGGCGCTCATTCTCCCCGTTTTTGGCGAGGATCGACTGCTGGCGGGCGATCAGGTCGCTGACCGAAACCATCTCCGGCGGCGCGTCCTGGTAAAAAGGGAGTTCAGCTGCGTATTTCTTTTTGCGGTCGTACTGCTGGCCGGCCGCCCGGCGGGAAAAGTAAAGCTCCTGTTCCTTCTGGTCCAGCCGGGCAAGCTCCGGCCCGATGCCGAGGATCTGCAGGAGGGTCTCGGCCTTTTCCTTATTGCTGCCGGCCATGAACTTCGGCAGGTCGAGGGCAAAGGCGGAGATAAACTCGTTCAGAAGCTGCTGCCCCGCCCGTTTGCCGCTGGGGTCGAGGACGGCGAGGGCACCATTTTTGCCCTTCCGCTCGACGACGATCCCGTTGGACAGCTCAATATGCAGCCGGGGCGGGATGACGCTCCCCTCCCGTTCCGGGCTGGACGGCCGGTAACGGTCCCCGCCGAGGGCCCAGGCGATCGCGTCCAGGACCGAAGTCTTCCCCTGGCCGTTTTTCCCGCCGATGACGGTAAGGCCGTTGGGGTCAGGGGCCAGGGCGACGGCCTTGACCCGTTTGACGTTTTCCAGCTCCAGGCTGGTGATTTTGACGCTCATTTTTTCGTTTCCTCCTCCTGAATTCCCAGATGGGCAAAGGCAAAGTCCAGAAGCTGGTCGACAATTGCCTGCTGCGTCTGGCAGCACTGGTCGGACAGCTGCCGGACGGTCTGCGCCCGGTCAAGGGACGCCTGTAACATCCCGTAGCCCTTGTTGGACTTGCAGCGCCGGGAAATGATGATGCATTTATCCATTTTCAGATTCTCCTTCCGATTCTTCCTGATCTTCTTCA
>DVHA01000027.1 GCA_018712425.1 Candidatus Faecivivens stercoravium
GGATTATGGTATCGCTTCGCGATGATTTAAAAATAATTCTTCGGGTTATTCTGGAATGTCAGGATGTGCCTTTTCTTCCAGTTTCCCGTGTTCCTGTTCAAAGCTGTCAATGTTTTCGCCAATGAGTGCGATTATCTCGGCATTGATGGAATGCCCGTTATGATGGGCAATGTGTTTGATTTTTTCCAGAAGTTCTTCCTCGATGCGGAGTGTCAGGCTTTTTTTCACAGTCGATTCCTCCTAAAGGCAGTAGCCAGGGCTTGCCCTTTTATTGTAGCAGATTGAAAGGTTGAAAACGGGAATGGTGGCAGAATGACGCATTGTTTTTTGAACACTTATCCCATTTTTTGTATTCTAACAAAAGGGGAGAGAAAATGTGCAGGTTAGATATACCGTATATCTGTAAAAAGGAAAAACAGGGTATAAATTTTGGCACTGACTGTATGAGGGTGATATACAAGTATAAATTAAATCCAGCTTGTCGAAAAAGTCTTTCTAAAAAGAAAAGAGACTTTCCAATGCGCTCAAAAAATTAAATCACATTTTTTCCGGCGGCATGTACGGCGGAAAAAATACCTTGATCCGGGCAAGTGTGCGACCGTAGGGAGTGCATGCAGCCCGGATGTTATCCTGTCGAAAAACTTGTTTTTCGACAGTCTCATTTAATCATCGCGAAGCGATACCTTAACTTGCCCTTCAGGGCAAATTTCACTGCCCCGAAGGGGCAATTTCACCCTTCACCCTTCACTAACTCGCCCCGCAGGGGCAATTTCACCCTTCACGCATCCCGAAGGGATGCCTTTCACCGAAGCATAAAAGCTTCCTTGTCCGCATATACTTTCCGTAAAGAAGGGAGTGTGGAGAAGATGGCAAAGAGGTGGAGGAAGCGGGCCGGGCGGCTGGCGGCGCTGGTAATAGCGGCGGGGATTTATACGTTTTGTATACCGGCTGCGGCGGCGGAAGAGGCGTCCGGCGGGACGGCAAACGCCGTTACCCTCGATATCCCGGCCCGGAGCTGCATCCTCGTGTCGGGGGATACCGTCCTCTATGAGGAAAACGCCGACGAACTGATGCCCCCGGCGTCGATCACCAAGATTATGACCCTGCTTCTGACCTTCGAGGCGCTGGAGGCGGGGCAGATTTCCCTTGACCAGACGGTCAGCTGTTCCGACTACGCCGCTTCGATGGGCGGGACCCAGATCTGGCTGGAGCCGGGGGAGGAGATGGCCCTTTCGGATATCATCAAGGCGACGGCGGTCAACTCCGCCAACGACTGCGCGATGGTGCTGGCCGAGACGGTCGCCGGGAGCGAAGAGGCGTTCGTGCAGAAGATGAACGAGCGGGCGGCCGAACTGGGGATGGAGAACACCCACTTTGAAAACCCGACCGGCCTCGACGCCGACGGGCATCTCTCCACCGCCCGGGATATCGCGATTATGTCGGTCGAGCTGCTGAAACACGACGGGGTCACCGATTACACGACCATCTGGATGGACTCCCTCCGGAACGGCGAGACCGGCCTCACCAATACCAACAAGCTGGTGCGCTACTACGACGGCTGCACCGGCCTCAAAACCGGGACCACCGATGGGGCGGGGAGCTGCCTGTCCGCTTCCGCCACCCGGGACGGGCTGGACCTTGTCGCCGTTTCGATGGGGAGCGATACGTCGGCCGATCGGTTTGAGGCCTGCCGGACCCTCCTCGACTACGGGTTCGCGACCTATGAGAGCTTTACCCCCGCCGTCCCGCCGGAACAGCTGACGCCGGTGCCGGTGTCGGGCGGCCGGGCGGAATCGGTTGCCCCCGCGGCGGCGGATACCGAACCGCTGATTATCCCGAAGGGGAGAGGGGAGGCGGTCGAGTTGGCCGTGACCCTGCCGGAGGGGCTCACGGCGCCGGTGGCCGCCGGGGAGGAAATCGGCGAGGCGGTCTTCACCCTTGACGGGGAGACGGTCTGCACCCTGCCGCTGACGGCGGCAGAAGAGGTGGGGGAGATGGATTTCGCCTTCGCCCTTGGGCGGCTGTGGGAGCTGTTTACCCGGCCGCCGGCTTTTGGGTGATAAGCGTGTCGATTCACATTTACCGAGCGGCGCACTGGCTTTCGAAGACCGGCCTTCCACGGCCGGTCTCATGCGGTAGGAACGGGCATCCTACGCCTGCGTCAAGCTATCGCAAGCGATAGCTAGAAAAATGTTTGCCGGCCGTACGGCATTGGCCGGCATTTCTCGCAAGCTCGAAACCACATTTTTCTGACAATGGGTCCAGGGGGCTTTGCCTCCTGGCGGATGGGGGAGGCAGAGCCTTTGGCCCGTCCAAGTGAAACTTGGTCGCTGCCTTAAGGGCAGCGAAATCAACATTCACTGACTAAGCAAAAATGGGCTTCCCCCGTTGACAGCATTTTCCAAATATTTACAAAAATGGGCCTAAAATAAATTTTTCTGAAAATTCACGGTAAAACGGCTTGAATATCCCCCGTTCATGTAGTAAAATAAGATTGTGGAAGACTCTGCGCAGCTCATGCGCTGATGTACGCCCGCGGCGGGCATACGCCGCATAAGCTTTATTACTATCTGAACAGGGGGTATACGCCCATGGCGTTGACGTTCAACAATTCTTATATGAAGGGCTTCATGGCTGACCACGAGATCAGCGCGCTGGCTCCTTTCATCAAAACTTCCCACGATATGCTCCATGCAGGCACCGGCCTCGGGAATGATTTCCTCGGCTGGGTGAACCTGCCCACCGACTACGATAAGGAAGAATTTGACCGCATCAAAAAGGCGGCTAAGAAAATCCAGGAGCAGGCGGACGTGCTGGTCGTCCTCGGGATCGGCGGCTCCTATCTCGGCGCCCGCGCGGTCATTGAGGTCTTAAAGAGCCAGCTCTACAACAACCTCGCCAAAGACACGCCTGAGATCTACTTCGCCGGCAACAGCGTCAGCCCCTCTTATTTGCAGGAGATCCTCTCCCTCTGCGAGGGCAAGGACATCGCGGTCAACGTTATCTCCAAATCCGGCACCACCACCGAAACCGCTCTCGCGTTCCGGGTCTTTAAAAAGCTCCTCGAGGACAAGTACGGCGAAGGGGCGAAGGACCGCATCTACGCCACCACCGACCGCCACAAAGGCACCCTCAAAGAGCTCTCCGACAAGATGGGCTATGAGACTTTTGTCGTCCCGGACGACGTCGGCGGCCGTTACTCGGTCCTGACCGCTGTCGGCCTTCTGCCGATCGCCGCGGCCGGCATCGATATCGACAAGCTGATGGAAGGCGCAAGAGCTGCCCAGAACGCGCTGATGGACCCGTCCATCGAAACGAACGACGCCTACCGCTACGCCGCGACCCGTTTCGCGATGAAGCAGAAGGGCAAAGAGATGGAACTGCTGGTTTCCTTCGACCCCTGCTTCGCGACGATGGCCGAATGGTACAAGCAGCTCTACGGCGAGAGCCAGGGCAAGGACGGTAAGGGCCTGTTCCCCTCCTCGGTCACCTTCTCGACCGACCTTCATTCGCTGGGGCAGATCATCCAGGACGGCTCCAAGATGCTGTTTGAGACCTTCGTCGATATCAAGAAGCCGAAACAGGATTTCTTCATCGAAAACGACCCCACCAATATGGACGGGCTCAACTTCCTCTCCAACCAGAATATGAGCGTCGTCAATTCGACCGTTATGGAGGCGACCCTGCTGGCCCACTCGGAGGGCGGCGTTCCCTGCGCGGTGCTGGAGATGCCGACCATCAACGAGTTTGAAATCGGCTATATGATCTACTTCTTCGAAAAGGCCTGCGCCGTCGAAGGCTATATGATGGGCATCAACCCCTTCGACCAGCCCGGCGTCGAAAGTTACAAGAAGAACATGTTCGCCCTGCTCGGCAAGCCCGGCTATGAAGAACTGGGCGCGGCCCTGAAGGCCAAGATGGGCAAATAAATTTGCGTTTAAGCGGGGGAGGGCCCCTTCCCCGCCTGAATAAAGGAAGCGGTTTCCCGTTTCAGAAAATGGAGGTACCCCTTATGATTAAACTTATCGTCGGAAACAAAGGATCCGGTAAAACGAAGCTCTTAGTAGACCTGGTCACCAAGGCCGCCAACACTTCCAACGGTAACGTTGTCTGCGTCGAAAAGGAGCCCAAGCTGACCTTTGATATCCCCTCTTCCGTCCGGCTGATGGAGACCTGCAAGGACAATATCGAAGGCTACGATGAATTCTACGGCTACCTGGCGGGCGTCCTGTCCGGCAACTTCGATATCACCGACCTGTTCGTCGACTCCACCCTGAAGATCGGCGGCCGGGATATGGATAAACTGGCGCTCTTCCTCGATAAGCTGGCCGCCTCGATCGGTAGCCGGGAGGTCAACGTTGTGATGACCATCTCCGCCGACAAGGAAGAACTCCCCGTTTCGATCCGCGGCTACATCATGTAAAATATCCAAAGCGGAAACCGGCTCTCCGAGGAGGGCCGGTTTTTATTTTGCTCAGTTTGCGATGTTGGATTCAGGAATGTTCCGGACTTTTGTTTTCTTGTAACAAAAAGGAAACCGGCGGTTTTTCTTCCTGCCCCGGCATACGCCGGGTTAAAGGGGGGAAAAGCCGCCGTTTTTCGTAAAAGGACCCCCTTTCCCGCCGCCGTACCCCGGCGGTATAATAGAGGGGAAAGGAAGTGGCCCCATTGAAAAAGACCCTTTGGACCCGCAATTTTACCCTCGTCACCTTCGCGACCATTTTAGGCTCGATCGGCGGCATCGCCGGGAGCTTTGCCCTCTCCTTCCTCGTCTTCGACGAGACGGGGAGCACCCTCGCCTCCGCCCTGCTGCTGGCAATCCAGGTGCTGCCGAACGTCTTTATCCCCTTAATCCTTGCGCCGGTCATGGACCGGCTCCCTCGCAAGCCCTTTCTGGTGGGCGGGGACGCGGTCAATGGCGCGCTCTATTTCCTGCTGGGGGTTTACCTGCTGGTCCTCCCGTTTTCCTATATCGAATACCTCTGTTTTTCGCTGGTGCTGGCCTGCCTCAGCTCTTTCGACCAGCTGGCCTACAACAGTTTCTACCCCCGGCTGATCCCCGACGGGTTTGAGGAAAAGGGGTACACCGTCTCCTCGATGATCTACCCGGTCTTAAACGTCGTGATGATGCCGGTGGCGGCGCTTCTGCTGGACGCGGTCGGCGTCCCGGCGATCCTGATGGGGCAGGGGGTGCTCTCGCTCCTCGCCGCCCTGACCGAGAGCCGGATCCGGGTGGAGGAAACTGTCCGGCGGGACGAGGCGGGGAAGCTTTTCTCGTTTAAGACCTGGTGGCGGGATCTCCGCGGCGCCGCCCGGTTCCTCAAAAAGGATGACGGCCTTCGGAGCATCTACCTCTATATGATGACCACCAACGGCCTCGGCAACGGCTACAGCTCCATCCTCGTCGCCTTTTTCCGCTCGACTCCCGGCTTCACCGTCGCGATGTACTCCCTCTTCACCGTCTTTGAGTTTGCCGGCCGGAGCCTCGGCGGCATCCTCCATTACCGGAAGCCGGTCCCGGTGAAACACCGCTTTACCTTTGCTTTCTGGACCTACCAGATCTATGAAGCGATGGATATGCTGCTCCTCTGGTTCCCATACCCGCTGATGCTCCTGAGCCGGGCGGCCTGCGGCTTCCTCGGCATCAACAGCGCGGTGCTGCGGGAGGCGGCGGTCCAGAAGTACATCCCGGAGGAATACCGGGCGCGGTTGAACGCCTTCTTCTCGGTGCTGATTTCAGCGGGGATTTCGGCTTTCGGGCTGCTGATCGGCGCGATGGGGGAACTGCTGGACTACCGGCTCTGCATCACCCTCGCGGCCGGGCTCTGCTCCGCCGTCCTCTGGTGCACCGTCTGGCGGCACAGGAAGTCGGTGCGGGCGATCTATAACCGGGAGACGGAAGGGTGACTTTTCCACATCTTCCGGCGGGAAATGGGGAAAAATCCCTTGCGGAAGGGCTGTGCCAGAGTGCACAGCCTTCAGCTTGTCGAAAAAGTCTTTTTTGAGTATTTTTTGGGTGCTGCGCACGCTTCGTTATCAGTAGCAAAGCTGTGGTCAGCTTCGGAAGTACGGTAACCGAGCGCCTGGGAAGGGGCTCTGCCCCTTCCATTCCCGCGATTTTTTGAAAAAAATCGAGTAAAACTTTTAATTCTTCGCACGTTTATTCGTAATATTAACGCCAGCGCCGATTTTTACGTTTCCGCCAAACTTGTTTTTCGACAGTCAGAAGGCTGTGCCAGACTGCACGTCCTTTTCTGTTTATCCGTTTTTCAGCGCCTCCGCATAGATTTCGGCCATTTCGACGTAGTCCACCGACCCATTGGTATCATAAAAATAGAACTTGACCGCTTTATCCCCTTTCGCCAACACCACCGTCGGGAAAATATCGGTGTAGGCGACGGCGTAATCAACCCCGAGGTCGGGCAGCGGCAGCTCTTTCCAATCGGATTCCTGCCGGAAAAGCGTCCAGCGGTTTTTCCACCGGTCATACCGGACGTATTCCCGGGCAACCGTCCGGGCAATCCACGGGGAGGAAGCTTCGATATAGTCGACATACAGCCCGCCGTGAAAGACCCTTCCGTCCGAAAGGGTGGCCGCCCCGGTTTCTTCGGTGGAATAAACTGTCCCCAGCAGCCAGTCGCTGTGGATTTCCACCGTTCCCCGGGGGGCCGTGGTCCATTCGTAATAGGCCGGCTCCCCGTCCACATCCAGCGCCGCCAAAGTCGGCACATCAATTTCTTCCACGTAACCGGCCAGCAGATGGGTAAAATCCCCGTCCAAATCCGCCTTCCAATACCCTACTGCCATCACCGCCCACACCGCTGTCAGCAGCAGGTCGGCCGCCCAGACCGCCCGGTAGCGGCGGACTTTCCCCCGCGACCGGACGGCGGCCCGGAGGGGTTCGCCCGCCCGGAGCTGCCGCCGCACCTTCCGCAGGTGGATAATGCCCCGCAGGTTGCAGTAAACCGAGAGGAGGAAGGAGAGGGTGAACACCGCGAAAAAGGGCGTCCCCAGCAGCAAGGCCGTTGTCAGCAGAAACCCGCCCAGCCCCATCAGCGGGTAGACAACCAGCCAGAAGATGAGGGAAAAAAGCTGCCCTTTCATCTGCGACCCGACCTTTTTCAGCGCCAGTGCCTGGACGGCGGGGTCGGTGTTCAGCTCGACCGCCTCCGGGTCGAAGGTGCGGTAAAGGTAAAATTCCCCGTGGAAGGTGACGTACTCCCAGCCCATCTCCCGGTAGCCTTCGGCCTTTTCCCCGTCCGGGCGGCTGCTGCCGAAAATCCAGCCGGTCGCCTCTCCCGCCGGGTCCAGCCGGTAGCGGACCGGCCGGGTGTCGCCGGGGTCCCGCGGCTCAAAGGTGGCCCAGATACCGAAGATGCTGTCCTTGCAGAGGAGCCAGCCCGCCCCGGCCATCTCCTCCAGCCACCCCTCCGTCCCCGCGATGTCGTAGCTGGGGCAGGGGGTCAGCATGACCTTTTTTTTCTTCTTATCCATCGTACCCGCTCCTTCCTTCCGGTTCGCTTCCGGCGTCGGCGACGCAGCGTTTCAGCCGCTCCAGCTCCTCCCGGTAGGCTATGCGGCCTTTTCCGGTGATCCGGTAGGTGCGCTTGCGGCCTTCGACCGCGATTTCCTCGATGTACTTTTCCTGCTCGAATTTGGCGAGGATGGTGTACAGCGTTGCCGGCCCGATCCGGCACCGTCCGCCGGTCTTTTCCCGGACCCATGCCGCCGCGTCGGTCCCGCAGGCCGGGCCCCGCATAAACGCCATCAGCAGGTAAAACATCGACTCGGTCAGGTTTTCCAGCGGCTTTTTCGGCATCTCTCCATCCTCCCTTCAATATCGTTACTCGATATCATCTAACGATATTATAGCCGATACCGGCCCCTTTGTCAAGCGGGGCCGGCAGACGGTTTTCCGGCTATCGCCCGCAAAAGGGTGACGCAGGCTATCCATTCTATTCGCGTAAGGCCGGCCATAAAAGGCCGGCCTTCGGGCGTTAACAGGGCACCTCATTCCGCCAGCAGCCGCTGGTAATATTCCCGGGCGTCCCCCACCTTGACAACATAGTTTGCCGTCTCGGTATAGGGGATGGTGTGCAGGGTGACGCCGTCCTCCGAATAGCGGCTGTCCTGGAGCCACTGTTTGACGATATTCGGCCCGGCGTTATATCCCGCCCATGCCGTCTCCCAGACCCCGAACTCCCCGTACAGGTACGAAAGGTAGTAGATACCGTAGCGGAGGTTCAGTTCCGGGTCAAAGATGCCGCCTTCCGGTTCCGCCTGGCTATCCTCCCCCAGCCGGGTGCGGATCCAGTCGTAGGTAACCGGCATCAGCTGCATCAGCCCGCAGGCCCCGGCGGAAGACTCGGCGTTTTCGTCGAAATGGCTCTCGGTCTCGATGACGGCGTAGACAACATCCAGCGGGACCGCATAGGCTTCCGCGTATTCCGATACTTCCTGGGCATAGGTCCAGTGCTCGACATCCTCCTGATGGCGGACGGCAAACCGCCCGTACAGCCAGGACACGCCCCACACAGCCAGCACGGCTAAAGCCGCCAGCAGGACCCCGAAAAAGGCGACAACCCCCATCCGGAACAAGATCCGCCGCCCCTCCTTTGTCCGAAAAGATGCCCGATGCCGCACCGTATTCCCCCTTTCCTCCATGCTGATTGTTTTCCCCATTATACCGCCTCCGGCCTCTTCTGTCAAACTGCCCGGCTCCCGGCTCCGGGAACCCTGCCTTTTTGCGGCACTGCCTATGGGCTCCGGCTGCCCTTAGGGTGTATCTGAAAACTCTCTAATACTGTCTAATTCTGCTAAAAGAAGTCGTCTGCTGTGTTGGGAAGTCTCGAAATACGGGTGTATTCCTTCGACTTCCTTTCTTGCATCCGGCTACTTTTAGCGAATTATCCAGCAATATTGAATGATCAGATACACCCTAGCGCCGGGAAACCGGCCTCAAAGCCCCGGGTAAAACGGCTTCCCGCGGAAAGTTGCAGGCAAAATGGGATGTTTTGTAAATTTTCGATGGGGATGCAACATTTTGCCCTCCTTTTTTGTACTAATATTATAGCGAAACTGCTGTAAGAACTTTACCCGTTTCATTTTTTGTGGTATACTGGGATTGTATCCGGAAAATCTCCGCCGGGCGGGTTCTATTTCCCCCGGCCGGCGCATACAATAGGGGGTACCCCGCAAAGGACATCCCATGGAAAGGAAGGACAAGCTATGCAATCGATACAGTCATACAATTGGAGACAGTTCCTCCGCCCGATGGCGGCCGGCGCCGCGCTGGTACTGGGCATCACGGCTTTCGGGGCGGCCCTGCCGGCCGCTGCCGCGACGTCCGACCGGACGGTCGGCTCGGATGAGTTCGCGGCGCCCCTCTACCGGGTGCTGAAAAACGATTACGACCTGGACGGGGACGGCAGCCTGACCGTCGGGGAGCTGCGGTCGATCACCTCGCTCGACCTGTCGGATTCGGGGCTTTCCAGCCTCGACGGCATCGAGTACCTGACAGGGCTTACCTACCTCGACCTGTCGGACAACAACCTTACCTCGCTGGCCCAGCTGGAAAACTGCGACGAACTGGAGTACCTGGACGTCTCGGGCAACCGGCTGACCAGCCTCGACGACCTGTCGGACTCCAACGGGGCGTTTACAAACCTTCTGGAGCTGGATGTCTCGGATAACCGGCTGACCAGCATGAGCGGCGCGATCGTCTGCACCAACCTTACCTCCCTCGACCTGTCGGGCAACCGGCTTTCTTCGGTCGGTTCAGGGATCTACCTGATGCGGGACCTCACCTCGCTGGACCTGTCGGACAACAGTCTGACCGAGATCACCGCGACCCTCCCGTCTTCGCTCACCTCCTTAAGCCTTTCGGGCAACAGCATCAGCGACCTGTCGTTTTTGTCCGGCCTGACAAACCTCACCTACCTTGACGTTTCGAACAACGGGATTACCTCGGTCTCCTCCCTGCCGCTGACCAACCAGCTGAAGGACCTTTATCTGAACAATAACAAGCTGACGACGCTGGGCGACCTGGTGGGGCTGACCAACTGCCGGGTCGACGTCTCCCGCAACAACATCGATACCTATTCCACCACCGAGCAGCAGTACAGCGAGGACCTGCGGCTTTCCGGCAACGCCGTAACCGCCGTCCCCCAGAACCGCTCCGGCTGGCAGTATCAAAACGGCGCCGTCTACTACTTTACCGATGCTGAGGGCCACTATGTCACCGGCACGACGACCATCGACGGCGAGACTTACACCTTCAGCAGCCTTGGCGTCCTCGACGGGACCGAAGAGCTGGAACCGGTGACCCAGGATGAGGGAGAGGAAGATTCCACCCCGACCCTCCCCAGCGGCACCGACGAAAACCCGATCCCCGGCAGCTGGCAGCTTTCCGGCGGCGAATACTACCTCGTTGACGACAGCGGCCGGATGCTGACCGGCTGGCAGAAATACGATACCGCCTGGTACTATATGGACGAGTCGGGGGTTATGCAGACCGGCTGGCTCCAGCTGGGCGATACCTGGTACTACCTCTACGACTGGGGCGGAATGGCAACCGGCTGGTATAAGGTCGGCAACACCTGGTATTACGCCGATTCCAGCGGCAAGATGCTCTCCGGCCAGTGGCTGGAACTGGACGGCACCTGGTACTATTTGAACCAGTACGGCTCAATGGTGACCGGCTGGCTCCAGCTCTCCGGCAAGTGGTACTACCTCGATTCCAGCGGCGCGATGGTGACCGGCTGGCAGGAAATCGGCGGCGAGACCTACTATATGTCCACCCGGACAGGCGCCTGCGCCACCGGCTGGAATCTGATCGACGACGTGACCTACTACTTTGACCCCGTTTCCTGCGCAATGGCGCGGGATACGACCATCAACGGCTATTATGTCGATGAAAACGGCGTCTACACCGCCCAGTAAATGAAAATACCCCTGCGGCCCGGGACAGGTAAACGGGCCGCAGGGGTATTTTACAGTTTTCGCGCTTTCATTCGGAGCCGCACATAGTCGGCGTACCACTGCCCGTCCCGGCAGAGCACCGGCCGCAGTTCCGCTTCCGCCCGCCGGATGACGGCCTGCCGGGCGGGGCCCGGGAGCGCTTCAAACGGCCCTTTTAAAAACATCCGGATCCAGTTCCCCAGCCCGTCTTCCCCTTGCAGGGGGGTGGGACGCGCAAACAGCTGCGCATATTCCACCCGGAAACCGGCGGCTTCCACCATCGGGGCATATTCCCCGATGGTGGGGAAAAAGAAGGGGTTTTGATACCGGTACCCTTCCCGGGAAAAGGCGCGCTCCAGCGCCGCTTCAATCCAGGCGGTATTGCCACGGCCGCCGAACTCAAAGACAAACTCCCCGCCCGGTTTCAGCGCCCGGCTGACGCAGGCGAGCATGGCGGGATGGCACTTTTTTTCGATCCAATGGAAGACGGCGTTGGAAAAAACAACGTCCACCGGTTCCGGCAGCGAGAAATCCACTGCATCCCCCAGGACAAACTCGATATCGGGGTAACTTTTCCGGGCGGCCGACAAAAGGTCGGGGGAAGCGTCCAGGCCCATCACCTGGAAGCCGCTTTGCCGCAGCCTGTGGGTCAGCGCCCCGTTCCCGCAGCCGAGGTCTAAAACGGTGCTGCCGGGGGCCGCGCCGATCAGCGCCGCCACCCCGTCCCCATAGCGGTGGACAAAGGAAAAATCCCGGCCGTAGGTTTCCGCGTCCCACTGCATGTTCATAAAGGCCCTCCTTTTTTGGGTACAAAAAAAGGACGGGTTATACCGTCCTTTTAAAAATATGGTGGAGACGAAGAGGATCGAACTCTCGACCTTACGGATGCGAACCGTACGCTCTCCCAGCTGAGCTACGCCCCCGAGAACGTTTCTATTATAGCACCCGGGAGCCGATTTGTACAGAGGGAATTTCAATTTTTAAAGAAGAAGATTCCGGGAATTATTTTGTATTTTTTGTCCAAATTGCCTATTCAACCTTATTGAACTGGATGGGTTCGGTGGTGGGGGTCAGCGTTTTGAACTGGTACCCCTTTTCTTTGTAGTAGGGGATGATGATCCGGAGGCAGTCGACAGCGGTGGTGCGGATGGAGTTGTCGTGCATCAGGATGATAATCCGTTCCTTGTCGCCGCCCGACTGGATGATGTTTTCGGCCATCTCCCCGGGCGGCGCGGCGGTGGAGCCGCTGTCCTCGGCGACGGCGTTCCAGTCGAACCAGACAAGCCCTTCTTTCTGTGCCTCGGCGCAGATGCCGTCCAGCACCCAGCCTTCGGCGGTGTAGTTGTTGCTGCCGCCGGGGAACCGGAAGATGGCGGGGGAGTAGCCGATGACCCCTTTCAGATAGTCCCGGAGTTTTTTCTGGTCGGCGAAAAAAGCGTCGGGGGAGGCGTAGATTTCGCTGTAGACGTGGCTGTAGGTGTGCAGCCCGACCGCGTGCCCCTCCTGCACCATCCGCCGCAGCAGCGTCTTCCCGCGGTCGGAGTCGATGCCGATGACGAAAAAGGTGGCGGGGACCTCTTCTTCGGCGAGATAGTCGAGGATATCGCCGGTCACTTTGGAGGGGCCGTCGTCAAAGGTGAGGTAGACGGTGGGCTGCCCGCCTGTTTCGGCCCCCGCCGGGACGGCGGCGGGAGGGGCGGCAGGTTTTAGGGATGAAAAAGCGCCGATACAGATACAGATCAGCAGGAGGGCGCAGAGGAAAAGGGAGGATTGCTGCAAATGCCGTTTTTTCAAAGACGCGCCTCCCTCCGGATGGTTTCACCGTACCATATGCGGCGGCAGGCCGGGATATGAGCCGGGAGCACCCTGCCGGCTTTTTCCTATCCGCCATCCCCGGCGAAAAAGCATATGAAAAAGCGTGGGCCGCCGGCGGAAAACCGGTGTCCCACGCTTTCTGTATATTTTTTACCGGATGATGATCTGGTCCCGTTCGGGGCCGACCGAGATATACTTGATCTTGCAGCCGACCGCTTCTTCCAGGTAGGTGACATAATCCTGGGCCTCTTTGGGGAGGTCTTCCCAATGGCGGATGCCGGTCAGGTCGCACTTCCAGCCGGGGAGGTATTCGGTCACCGGTTTCGCGCGGTTTAATGCCTCGCCCATCGGGAAATAGTCGACGATGTTGCCGTCGACGTTATAGTGGGTGACGACCGGGACGCGGTCCATGTAATCGAGGACGTCCAGCAGGGTCAGTGCCAGCTCGTCCGCCCCCTGGCAGGCGACACCGTAGCGGGAGGCGACGATATCGATCGGGCCGACCCGTCTCGGGCGGCCGGTGGCGGCGCCGTACTCGTGGCCGACTTCGCGCAGCTTATCCTTTTCCTCTTCGGTCATCGCCTGTTCGGCGGCAAAGGGGCCTTCGCCGACACAGGAGGAATAGGCCTTCATGATGCCGATCGACTTGTCCAGCTTGCGGCCTGGAAGGCCGGCGCCGATGGGGGCGTAGGCGCCGATGACGTTAGAAGAGGTGGTCATCGGGTAGATGCCGTAGTCGACGTCCCGCAGCGCGCCCAGCTGGGCCTCGAAGAGGATCTTCTTGCCTTCGTCGTCGGCCTTGCCGAGGAACTCGCCGATGTCGCAGATAT
>DVHA01000264.1 GCA_018712425.1 Candidatus Faecivivens stercoravium
GGCGTACTCCCCCATGAAATACCCGATTACCTGCCGGAAATCCGCCTGCATATCCCGGACATAGAGGGGGATGCCCAGCTGCTCCGCCGCCAGCTTCGCGTCCTCGACCGTTCCTTCGTGGGCCGGGCTCATTTTGAGGACGCACCCGGCGGCTTCATATCCGGCGTCCAGGAGCAGCCTTGCGCAGGCCGCGCTGTCGACGCCGCCCGATAATGCAACCAATACCTTCTTTTCCATTCGCTTCCCTTTCTTACTTTCGATATTTCTTTGGGTTTAAAACAGGCAGGGCAATGGAAAGGATAACCATCGCCGCAATTACCGCCAACCCGGCGCATAAAATGCCGTCCAGGTTGTTGAAACTGCCGTACGGCAGCAAAAAGACGCCGATTCCGCAAAAGACGACACATCTCCCATACAGCCGGCAGACAGCTTTTTCGTTATAGGCAGCTTTTACTTCTTTGCGCATCGTATTCCATCCGGCCAGAAACCAGGTCCCTTTCTGATGGTAAATCCGGACGCCCCAGATGACCGCGCCTAAAGATAAACCAAGTGTTAGAGCCATTTCCAGCAGTCCCATTTTCATGCCCCTTTCCTGTGGATAACAAACGGGTATCCAGCATCGTCTGTCAGATACCCGTTTGATTATTTGGCGCCGAACTTTTTTGACTGGGCGACCGCCAGCTGGTCGCAGCGTTCATTTTCCGGGTGCCCGGCATGGCCCTTGACCCACTGGTAGTGCATTTCATGCTTCTCCAGAAGGTTTAACAGCCGCTCCCAGAGGTCGGGGTTTAACGCCTTGTCCTTGGCATTGCGCATCCAGCCGTTTCTCCGCCATTTGACCGCCCAGCCCTTGGTAATCGCGTCGATCACATATTTTGAGTCGGAGATGAGGGTCACGTCGCAGCGGTATTTGAGGGCTTCGAGGCCGTTTATCACCCCGAGGAGCTCCATCCGGTTGTTGGTGGTCTTTTCTTCGCCGCCGGAGAGCTCCTTCCGGTAGCCGTCACAGTCGAGGATGGCCCCCCAGCCGCCCGGGCCGGGATTGCCGCTGCAGGCGCCGTCGGTGTAGAGCTTCACTTTACGCAGCTGCTCCAAAAGATGCACTTCCTTTCGATACTTTCTCTTTTTCTGTTTTATCCATGTAAAACGATCGGATTGCCTCACATTTTATAATGCTGGTACGCCCGTTTTTTCCCGGCCAGATAACGGTACTTGTAGACGCAGCGGGAGAGGCTACTCAGCCGGGTCATCGCGGCGGTGTTGAAAAACATCCCCGAAATCCCGACCACCGGGATGCCCTGGATGAACTTCTGGAGGCTCATGCTCTGGGCCATCCGCCCGGCGGCCTGCCGGATCCGCCTGTCCCGGTCGATGGTGATCGGCTGGCCGTCCGCCAGGGAATCAAGCGCCCGGCTGAGGTCCCGTTCGTCCCGGTAGGCGTCGTCCCCCGAGGCAAAGGCCGCCGACAGCACCATCAGCGCCAGGTCCTTTTCCCAGGGCCGGTCGACGCTGACGCCGTAGATCAGCGCCATTTCATAGAGGGAGCGGAGCATCAGGGCGGAAAGGAGGATCACTTCCGGGTTGCCGACCCCGAGGCTCCCGAGCCCGGCCCCTTCCAGTGCCGCCGCCGACATGCCGCCGCCGCAGATCAGCCCCACCTCCCGTTCGATGTTGCCCAGCGCCTTAAAGCCCGGGTCCCGGTCGACCAGCTGGTCCAGCTGGTGGAAACGTTTTTCCAGCGCCTCCCGGTTGACAAGTTTCTGCATCAGCTGGCGCTCAGGGTCCAGCAGCAGCCGGAGGCTTTTCGAGAAGGCGGCGTCCAGCGCCTCCCGTTGCCCTTTAGGGGGTGGGGCAGCCCCTTCGGCAGGACGTTCCTGTTTCCCGACCCGGTCCTGGCGGACACGGAAAAACCGCAGGTATTGTGCGCGGCAGAGATGCATTTCTTTTTCAACGTTCTGTGGCAGCATAATAGCGACACCTCCTCGTCACGCCCTTCATCCCGAAAGGCGGCCCATTAGATAAAAGAGAGGAGTCCGGGTGCGGAATCCTCTCTTGCCAGTCTCTCGCCTGATATTACAGGATACAGTATTTCTCCATATACTCTTCCATCAGCTTTAAAACCGCGGCATATTCCTGCCGGCCCTGTAAATATTCGTAGATATCGGAAACGCTGATAATGGAATGGACGGTGATGCCGAATTCTTCTTTGACCTCCATCAGGGCGGTCTTGCCGGGGGTGGTGCCCACTTCGCAGCGGTTGACCGAGATGAACATGTCGGTCAGGCTTACGTCGGCCGCGGCCTTCAGGACCGGGACGGTCTCCCGGACGGCGGTCCCGGCGGTGATGACGTCCTCGATGATGATGACGTTGTCGCCGTCCTGGGGCTTGTAGCCGACGAGGCTGCCGCCTTCGCCGTGGTCCTTGACCTCCTTGCGGTTGAAGAAATAGGGCTTGTCGATGCCGTACTCCCGGGCGAGCGCCCCGGCGCAGGCGGTAGCCAGCGGGATGCCCTTATAGGCGGGGCCGAACATCGCGTCAAACTTGTCTCCCACAGTGTCTTTGACCAGGGCGGCGTAGTATTTGCCGAGGGTGTCAATCTGGGAGCCGGTCTTATAGTTGCCGGTGTTGACAAAGTAGGGGGAGAGCCGTCCGCTCTTGGTTTTAAACTCGCCGAACCGGAGGACGTCGGCGCTCATCATAAATTCAATAAAGTTTTTCTTCTCGTTATTCAGCATATAATCCATCCTTTCGCTGCAATCCAATCTTTCTAATAAAAGTATACCACACCTGGAATGAAAAGGGAAGGTAAATTTTAGAAAATATAAAAAATAAATGTGAGGCTTGCCCTTTTCCCTTAAGCGATGCCGTCCAGCACCGCCTGCACCAGCCGGACGGTTTCCGGCCCGGCCCCTCTTTCGGTCCAGTAAGGGCTGTCCGCCCCGGGGAGCGGCGCGCCGGTGATGGCGGAAAAGATAGATGCGGCGGCAATTGCCGAGCCGAGGGGGCTGGCATGGCGGCCGTCCCGGAAATAGAGTTCCGTTTCCGGGCGCCCTTTCCGCACCGCTTCCCAGACCTCCCCCGCCGGGGCGAGGAGCGCCCGCCCGGTTTCGGCCAGATGGCGGAAGGCGTCCGTCAGCTCTTTCTGGCCGGGGAGGTCGTCTTTCGCCGACCAGGTCATATAGACGACCGGGGTGGCCTTGGCTTCCCGCACCCACTGGATCAGCCGGCCCGCCTGCCGCAGCAAAGCCTCCTCCCCGTCGAAGGGATGGGTCGCCTGCTGGAGGACGACATAGTCGTACCCGCCCCGGAGGATGTTGAATTTGGTCTCCGGCTGGTCATAGTGCCAGCGGAGGGACATGCCGGGGGAGGCGAGCATCGTCACATGGGCTTCTTCCCCGAGGACGGCGGAGAAAAGCTGCGCCACCATCGCCGGCATGTCGTTAAAATAGGTGTGGCTGTTGCCGATAAACAGGATTTTCTGCATGATAGCACCTCACAGGCAGATGATCGTTTGGGGTAGAATGAGACAGTATTAGAGGCATCTCAGATGCACCCTATGGCCGGATGGAAGGAGCTATTGGCTGGGTCCAACGGCGGATACAGGGGCGTACCCCTATAAACACAGCCCCCGCCGGAATGGGGATATTTCCAGCGGGGGTGTAACCTGTCAATAGAATGTTGCGACTTCCTGTTCCGGCACTTCGGCGGGCCCAAACTCGGTCGCCGTCAGCACCGGCCCGACCCCCTGGTAGAGGGGATGGTTCTTGACGGCGATGGTGGCCGTCACCTGGAGCCAGTCCTTATGCTTGATCTTGTTGTCCTTCGGCAGCTGGCAGAGGAGGCTCATATACTGGGTGTCCGCCTCGCAGCAGGTCATGACGAACCGGCCGATGGCGATCATCCCTTTCGGGAACCGCTTGTCCAGCGCGACCATCCCTTTAAACCGGACGGTCTTGCCGTCGTACTTCTTCGGCTCTTCCGAGATATCCCGGTACCAGAGGGCGAAATCCCGGTCTTCCACTTCGATGACCGGCGCGTCGATGTCAAAGGGCAGCGGGTCTTCGATGTCGTCGTACTCGACGCTGCCGTCCAGGTGCTCGTAGGCGATGTCGCACCGCCGGGAGACCCCGCGGACGACCCGGTGGAAGGCGTCCTTGTCGATATTATCACCTGCCCGGTTGAAGACGACAATCTCGCAGGAGGAGAGCTTGTCCACCACCAGCTGGCGCATGTTCTGGTTGTAGGAGAGGAAGGTATTCGCGTCACAGAGCATGAACTCCTGGTAGATAATCCAGTCGTCCGGCATCCGGTTGTAGAGCTGCTGGAGCATCCACATCCCGTTGTATTCCAGCACCACCCGGTCGGCCTTATGCTTTTTGACAAGGCCGGTCAGATAGACTTCGTTTAACTGGGAGATGTCGTCCAGCACTTCCATGAAGACGTTTTTCCGGTCGTAGAAACGGGACGGGTCGTACTCCTCGACCCCTTCCTCGCAGACCAGCAGGAGGGTTCGGTCGCCTTCGTTAAACCGCGGGTCTTCCAGCGTCTCCTGGATGAATTTGGTCTTGCCGCCTTCCAGGAACCCGGTAAACAGATATACAGGTATTTCTTTTGCCATACGGGATTCTCCTTACTGGATACCGAAGAGGGCAGCAATCGCCTCTTCGTCGATCTTCGCGCCGATGACGCACAGCCGCCCGATCAGGCCGGCGCTGCCGGAACGGATGTCGGGGCAGCCGGGGACATAGTCAAAGTGGATCCAGCTGCCGTCTTCCGCCTCGACAATCCCTTTGGCGCGGAGGATCTGGCCGTACTTTTCGGCGTTTTCCAGTTCGGCGAGGGCCGCGGCGATCGATTCTTTGGTGAACTTATGGGTGGTTTCCCGGCCGAAGCTGGTGAAGACCTCGTCGGCGTGGTGGTGATGGTGGTGATCGTGATCGTGGCAGCCGCAGTGGTCATGTTCATCATGGTCATGGTGATGTTCGTGTTCATCATGGCCGTGTTCGTGATGATGTTCATGTTCATCGTGATCATGATGGTGCCCATGGTCGTGGCCGCAGCAGCATTCTTCTCCGTCCTCATGGTGATGGTGATGATGCTCGTGCTCTTCCTCCTCGGCCGCTTCGGCTGCGAGGGCGGCGAGCTCGGCCTCGAGGGTGCTCCTTTGCTCCATCGCTTCGAGGATCTGCCGGCCCGACAGCTGGTCCCACGGGGTGGTGATCAGGGTCGCCTTGTCGTTGTGCTCCCGGATGAGGGCGACGGCCGCCTGGAGTTTTGCGTCGTCCATCCCCTGGGTCCGGGAGAGGATGATGGTGGAGGCGTGTTCGATCTGGTTGTTGTAGAACTCGCCGAAGTTCTTCATATACATTTTGACCTTGGTCGCGTCGGCGACGGTGGTGAAGCCGCCCAGCACCGCGCCGGCGGTGTCAGCCGACTGGACCGCCCGGATGACGTCGGAGAGCTTGCCGACGCCGGAGGGCTCGATGAGGATCCGGTCGGGGTGGTACTCTTCAATGACCTGGTGGAGGGCTTTCGAGAAGTCGCCGACCAGCGAGCAGCAGATGCAGCCGGAGTTCATCTCGTTGATCTGGATGCCGGAATCCTGAAGGAAACCGCCGTCGATGCCGATTTCGCCGAATTCGTTCTCAATCAGCACCAGCTTCTGGCCCTGGTATCCGTCGGCGATCAGCTTTTTGATGAGGGTGGTCTTGCCGGCCCCGAGGAAGCCGGAGAAAATGTCGATGGTGGTCATGGGAAACAACTTCCTTTCTCTATAGACAAAAAACACGGGTTACAATGCAGGCGGGGCAATACCCCATACCCTACATTATAACCCGTTTTTCCAACTTTTGCAAGGGTTTGCGGAAATATTTAGCAGTCTCGACACACATCTGCCAAATTGAGGGAGACGACGCTGCGACACAGGCTTCCAGCACAAAACGTAAAATCCGGCGCTGGCGTGAACGTTACGAAGAAACGTGCGACGGTCAAAAGTTTAGGGTCCAGCCCTTTTTAAATGGGCTCAGGTTTTGCTTTGCAAAACCGGACGAATTACAAGTAATTCGTCGCGGGCATAAAGGAAAGGGCAGAGCCCCTTCCCAGGCGCTTACCGTCCGTACTTCCGAAGCTGACCACAGCTTTGCCACTGATAACGAAGTGTGCGCAGCACCCAAAACATCCTTCAATCAAACCGCGCTCAGTCGTACTCCTTCCGTAGGCGGAAGACGGCGGCGCTCATCCGGCTCACCAGGATGCCCGATTCGGTGATCGAGGCGTTGCCGGCCGAGAAGAGGAGCGACTGGATCATCGCCGGCCACTGGTAATCGTTCTGCGAGGCGTTGACTACAATGAGAAGGCTCCCGCGGGTGTAGGCGATGACGCCGGTGTCCAGGTCAAAGAACCGCAGCTCCTGGGAAAAATCGGCGGAATTCTCCCGGCGCATCTTGCCCAGCCGCACATAAAAGTCGTGCAGGCCCGAATCGATCTTATCCCAGGTAAAGGTCCGGCGGTTCCAGGGGTCGGAGAAGCCGTACATCCCGATCTCGTCCCCATAGTAGAGGGACGGGTAGCCGGGGAGGGTGTACTGCAAAGTGGCCGCCAGCCGCAGCCGCTCGACCCCCAGCCGGTATTCCTCCTGGGTCATCCTGTACTCCGCCCGTTCGGCGCCCGGCACGTCGTGCTGCACCCCGAGGGCGGTCAGCACCCGCATCGAGTCGTGGGTCGAGAGGGGGTTCATCATCGTCGCGATGGCCGGTATCGGGTAGTGGTCGAGGATGGTCATGACTGAGGTGTAGAAAGCCTCGGCGTTGCCGCTGCACACAAAGCTGATGATCGCGTTGCACCAGGGGTAGTTCATGACGCTGTCCAGCTGCTCGCCCAGCAGGTAAGGCCGGCGGATGCCGTAGCTCTGCTTGTTGGAGGCGTCCTCCCAGACCTCCCCCATGATATAGGCATCCTGGTCGTAATCTTTTACGCAGTCGCGCACCTGATAGAGGAATTCATCCGGCAGCTCGTCGGCGACATCCAGCCGCCAGCCGAAGGCCCCCGCCCGCATCCAGTGGCGGAGCACCCCTTCGTTCCCGCAGATAAAATCCAGGTATCCGGGGTCGGTCTCGTTGACGTTGGGGAGCGTCGGGAAGCCCCACCAGCAGTCATAGCCGGTGGGCGAATCGTTAAACCGGTACCAGCTGTAATAGGGGGAGTCGTGGGACTCCCAGGCGCCGTTGGAGTTATAGCGCCCGTTTTTGTCAAAATAGATGCTGTCCGAGCCGGTGTGGGAGAAGACCCCGTCGAGGATAATCCGGATCCCGCTTTCCGCCGCCTCCCGGCAGAGCCGTTTAAAGTCTTCCTCGGAGCCGAGGTAGGGGTCAATGGCCATATAGTTGGCAGTGTTATAACGGTGGTTGCTGGCCGACTCGAAAATCGGGTTTAAATAGATGAGGCTGACTCCCAGCTCTTTTAAATAGGGAAGTTTCTGCCGGATCCCCTCCAGGTCGCCGCCGAAAAAGTCGGTCGCCTCGTAGTTGGGAATGTCGCCGTTGTAAAGCGGGCGTTCATCCCAGGATTTGTGGATGATCCGGGGGGAGCGGGTCGGCGGGAGGGGCTCCTGGCTGCCGCGGTAAAAGCGGTCGGGGAAGATCTGGTACATGATCCCCGTCTGCAAAAACTGCGGGGTGCGGAAGTCGTCCCGGTAGACGGTCAGCTGCCACTCGGGCAGGAAGTCGCCGACGACCGCCCGGGCGTTTTTGTCCGAACCGACAAAGAGGGTCCCTTTCTGGGTCTCGACCTCAAAGCGGTAGAAGTAAAGGCCCGCTTCTTCGACAGAAAATTTGACCTCGTATGTTGTAGAATGGAAAGACGAAGCGACCTGTGAGAAGAGGATCTTGCGCATCGGGTCGGGATAGGTGACGTTGGAGTAAAATTTGTCCACCGTAATGGTCATATCCTTGACGCCGTCTTTGCGCAGGATGATATACGCCCGGCGCGGCCGTTCCGACTTGACCACGTGCAGGCGGATGGTAATTTCGGTGCCGGTGGAAACCGCCCCGAAGGGTTTCTTGCAGGCGATATCCCAGGCGTCATAACGAACAGACTGTTCCAAAAAAGACATCCTTTCAAGTATGCGGTGAAAAGCGGTCAAACACCTGCTCCGCCGCGGCAGAGTGCTGGATGCGTGGTGGAGGACTGAAACTTTTCTACTATTATTACTATTATAGCAAGAAAAAACCTATCTGTACAGAGAAAGATTGCAGTTTTTTTACCGGATTGTCAAATGCAGCACCGGGGAGGCCTGGGGGAGGGGAGGGATGTTCAGGCAGAATACTTGTGGAAAATAAACAGTTTTTTCGCAAGAATTCTTTTAATTAAACCATTGACAAAGGGTAAAGGGAGGGTAAAAGGAAGATAAAGGCAATCAAAAAAAGAACTTTATTCGAAATCTTTCACAGGAATTTCACCTGCAAATTCTACATAATTAGCATTTTAGGCAAAAATTCTGGGAATGTTTCTACGTGCAAAGGGCCTTTTTTCTTTCGGTAATTATTTACAAAGGTTCCGACTTGTGATAAGATAGATTTAAGCAAAAGGTTTTGCCGCCGGTTTGTCCGCCCCCGGGCTGCCGGTTAAGAGAAGATATGAGAAAAAGAGGTTACGATATGTCCGAATTAAACAGCATCCAGTCCCATCCGGACGCCGGGAACCGCCCCGACGACTCGATGGCGGTCTACCTGTTCCACCAGGGCTCCAACTACAAATGCTACGAATACTTCGGCTGCCATAAGGCGGAAGGCGGGCATGTCTTCCGCACCTGGGCCCCGAACGCCCGGGCGGTGTACATCACCGGCGAGTTCTGCGGCTGGGACCCCCGGCGCTGGCCGATGGAAAAGATCAGCGACGGCGGCATCTGGGAAGTGACCATCCCGGGGCTTAATCAGTACGACCTCTATAAAATCGTCGTCGAAAGCCCGGACGGGGAGCTCCTCTACCACGCCGACCCTTACGCCAGCCACAACGAGACCCGCCCCGGCACCGCCTCCAAGGTCTACGACCTCCCCGACTACCAGTGGGGGGACGCCGCCTGGATGGAGGAGCGGCGGAAGGCGGATATCGTAAACCGCCCGATGAACATCTACGAGATGCACGCCGGCAGCTGGAAAAAAGGGGAAAACGGCGAGACGCTGGACTATGAACGGCTGGCGGACGAGCTGATCCCTTATATCCAGGAGATGGGCTACACCCACATCGAGCTGATGCCCCTCTCGGAATACCCCTTCGACGGCTCCTGGGGCTACCAGGTCACCGGCTACTTCGCCCCGACCTCCCGCTATGGGACGCCGGAGATGATGATGCGCTTCATCGACCGCTGCCACCAGGCCGGCATTGGCGTCCTGATGGACTGGGTCCCCGCCCACTTCCCCCGCGACGCCCACGGGCTGCGGCGGTTTGACGGGACCCCCTGCTACGAATACGCCGACCCCCGGAAAGGGGAACATCCCGACTGGGGGACGATGATCTTCGACTACGGCCGCGGGGAGGTTATCTCCTTCCTCATCTCCTCGGCGGCGAACTGGGCCGACCGCTACCACATCGACGGGCTCCGGGTCGACGCCGTCGCCTCGATGCTCTACCTCGACTACGGGAAAAAGGACGGGAACTGGATGCCGAACATCTACGGCGGCAACTGGAACCTTGAGGCGATCGAGCTGCTCAAACGCTTTAACAACTACCTCCATTCCGCTTTCCCCGGCGTCGTGACGATTGCCGAGGAGTCGACCGCCTTCCCGAAGGTCACCCACCCGGTGGACGAGGACGGGCTGGGGTTTGACTTCAAGTGGAACATGGGCTGGATGAACGACACCATCCGCTATATGCAGACCGACCCCTTCTTCCGCAAGGGCGTCCACAACAACCTCACCTTCTCCCTGACCTACGCCTTCTCGGAGAACTACATCCTGCCTCTCTCCCACGACGAGGTCGTCCACGGCAAAGCGTCGCTGATCGGCAAGATGCCGGGGGAATACGAGGTGAAATTCGCAAACCTCCGGGCTTATATCGCCTATATGTACGCCCACCCGGGCAAGAAGCTGGTCTTTATGGGCAGCGAAATGGCCCAGTTTGACGAGTGGAGCGAAGAGAAGACCATCGGCTGGGACCTTTTGAAATTCGACATGCACCGGAAATTCTGGGAATTCTCGAAGGCCCTCTGCCGCTTCTACCGCGAGACCTCCCCCTTCTGGGAGGAGGACGGCAGCTGGGACGGGTTCGACTGGCTCTCCTGCGACAACGCCGAGCAGAACATCATCTCCTTCCTCCGCCGCGACCATGCCGGGAATGAGCTGATCGTCGTCTGCAACTTCTCCTCGGTCACCCGGGAGAAATACCGGATCGGCGTCCCGAGGCGGGGCCGCTATGACGAGCTCTTCTCGACCGACAACGCGGATTTTGGCGGCAGTGGTACCTTGAATGGACAGGTCTACACCAAGCAGGCCCCGATGCACGGCCGGCCCTGCTGCGTCGAGCTGACCCTCCCGGCCTTCTCGACCATCTTCCTCTACAAAAAGGCTTCTCCGAAGCCCCGCCCCACGGTCGAAAAGAAGGGCGCCGCCCATAAGGCGTCCGATACCCGCCGGGTCAAGTCGGGGGAGGCGGCCGCGAAAAAGACGGCGGAAGCCAAAACCGCTTCTAAAGCGAAGAAAGCGGCCCCCAAAGCAAAAACGCCCGCCAAAAAGCCCCGCAAAAAGGCAAAGGCGGACGAATAAGCCATCCTGAAACGGTGGATACAGCGACAGCTGTTAACATACACATTCCACATTTTTATGCGGCGCATTCTGCCGCAGCAACGAACTTGAGAGGTGCACCGGTATGACTCAGAAAAAAGATATGATTGCAATGCTGCTGGCAGGCGGGCAGGGTTCCCGCCTGTACGTCCTGACCAAGGAGGTGGCGAAACCCGCCGTTTCCTTCGGCGGCAAGTATAAGATCATCGACTTCCCGCTTTCCAACTGCGTAAACTCCGGCATCGATACCGTCGGCGTCCTGACCCAGTACCGCCCGCTGGAACTGAATGCCTATATCGGCAACGGCCAGCCTTGGGACCTTGACCGGATGAACGGCGGCGTCTTCGTCCTCCCCCCTTACCAGACCGATAAGGGCAGCGAATGGTACAAGGGTACCGCCAACGCCATCTACCAGAACATCAACTTTATCGACCGCTATGACCCCGAAAACGTGCTGATCCTCTCCGGTGACCATATCTATAAAATGGACTATTCCAAGATGCTGGCTTACCATAAGGAAAACGAGGCTGCCGCTACCATCGCCGTTTTAAACGTCTCGATGGAAGAGGCTTCCCGCTTCGGCATCATGAACTGCAACCCCGACCACACCATCTACGAATTCGAGGAAAAGCCGAAACAGCCCAAATCGACGCTGGCTTCGATGGGCATCTATATCTTCAACTGGAAGAAGCTGCGCGCGGCCCTGATCGCCGACGAGGCCGACCCCAACTCCTCCAACGACTTCGGCAAGAACATCATCCCGATGATGCTCGGCAACGGCGATAAGCTCATTGCCTACGAGTTCGACGGCTACTGGAAGGATGTCGGGACCATCTCCTCCCTCTGGGACGCGAACATGGACCTCTTAAACCCCGAGAGCGGGCTGCAGCTGGACGCCGACGACTGGAAGATCTACGCCCGGAGCGAGGCCCATCCGCCGCACTACATCGATGAGCACGCCGAGATCGCCGAGTCGATCGTCACCGAAGGCTGCGAGATCGACGGCAAGCTCTGGTATTCGATCCTCTTCTCCAACGTCACCGTCGAGGAAGGCGCCGAGCTCAATTCCGCCGTCGTCATGAGCAACACCGTCATCAAGAAGGGCGCGACCGTCAAGTACGCCATCATCGCCGAAGACGCGATCATCGAAGAGGGCGCCATCGTCGGCGACGACCCCTGCAACTACCCGGATGCTTCCGAGTGGGGGATTGCCGTTGTCGGCCGCGGCGCGATCATCAAGAAGGGCCAGGTTGTCCGGCCCAAGGAAATGATCGAGCCCGACGCAAACCGCTAAAATCCCAACCGGCTATCCGACATAACGTTACCTGGAGGTATCCAAATGATTTCGAAAACTCTCTGCCTGCTTTTCTCTGAAAGCTATTCGGCTGTTACAAACGAGCTGGCGGCCGACCGCACCCTCGCGACCGTCCCCTTCGCCGGCCGTTACCGCTTAATCGACTTTGTCCTCTCCTCACTGGTCAAAGCGCGGGTCAACAACATCGGCATCCTCACCAAAGAGCACTACGGGTCGCTGGTCGACCACGTCGGCGCCGGCAAGGACTGGGACCTCGACCGCAAGAACGGCGGCCTGAAGATCCTCACCCCCTTCGCCAACCCCGGCTCCGAGACCACCCGCAACCGCTCCAAGATCGACGCGCTGCTCTCCTGCCAGACATATTTGGAAGAATCTAACGAAGAATATGTCATTTTGGCCGATAGTAATATCGTTATGAACATTGACTTTGCCGACCTGGTGAGGTATCATAATGATAAGGGGGCCGATATCACCATCGTCTACCAGCAGCGCAACGACGCCGTTTACAATGGCCTCGTCATCGACCAGGACCGCGACGGCCGGGTCGTCGACGCCTATTATGCGGCTGGCCAGATGACCGACTGCCAGAACCAGGTCCTCAAAATCTTCGTCTTCAATAAGGAACTGCTGATGAACCTGCTGGGCCGCGCCTATACCTTCGGCTGGACCGATTTCGAGCGGGACTTCATCACCAAGAACATCTCCAAGCTCCATGTCTACGGCTATGAGCACAAGGGCTACTGCGCCGTCATCAACACCGTCGGCGACCTCTACAAGGCCAGCATGGAAATGCTGACCCCCGCCCTCCGCAAGGAAGTGTTCGAGTCCGATACCACCATCCTCACCCGGGTCAAGAACAGCCCGCCCACCCTTTATGGCTTTGAGAGCAAGGTCAAGAACAGCCTGATCGCCGACGGCTGCACAATCGACGGGACGGTCGAGAACTGCGTCATCTTCCGCGGCGTCACGATCGAAAAGGGCGCGGTGCTCAAAGACTGCGTCATTATGCAGAATTCGACCATCCACGCCGGCGCGAAACTGGAGTGCGTCATCACCGATAAGGACGTCACGGTCGAGGCGGAGCATGTCATGGGCGGTTACCCGACCTACCCCTTTGTCATCTCCAAAGGCCAGACGGTTTAACGCGCGGGGCTTCCCTCCTGGGAAGCCCTACCATGAGAGAAAGGATGGGAACCCATGAAGATTTTATTTGCCGCTGCGGAGGCGTCCCCTTTCATCAAGGTCGGCGGCCTCGGCGACGTAGCCGGCGCGCTGCCGAAGGCGCTGGTGGAAAAAGGCCACGACGTCCGGGTTGTGCTGCCGCTCTATTCTTCCATTAAATGGGAGATGCGGGAAAAGTGCCAGTATATCAAGTATTTCTACTTCATGCACGGCTGGCGCAACTGCTACTGCGGGATTTTTGAGGCTAACATCGACGGCGTCATCTATTACCTGGTTGATAATGAGTATTATTTCAAACGCCGCGCCCCTTATGGGGAGTTTGACGACGGCGAACGCTTCGCCTTCTTCTCCCGGGCGGTCCTTGAGATCCTGCCCCAGGTGGATTTCTTCCCCGATATCATCCATTGCAACGACTGGCACACCGCGGCTGTCCCGGTTTACCTCGACGCCCAGTACCGCTGGCGGGACGGGTATGAATATATCCGCACCGTCTTCTCGATCCACAACATCGAGTTCCAGGGCAAGTATGGCCTGGATACCCTCGGCTCCGTCTTCGCCCTGCCGCCCGACTGGGAGAGCGTCGTCGAACACGACGGCTGCTTAAACCTGATGAAGGGCGCCATCGAACGGGCGAACGCCGTCAACACCGTCTCGGAGACCTACGCAAACGAGATCCTTGACCCCTATTTCTCCTTCGGGCTGGACACCATCCTCCGTCCCCGCCGGTATAAGCTCTCGGGCATTGTCAACGGCATCGACGTGAAGGCCTTTGACCCGGCCACCGACCCGGCTATCGCCGTCAACTACGACATCGATACCCGCGCCGACAAGGTGGAGAATAAGCTCGCCCTCCAGAAAGAACTGGGCCTTGCGGTCGACCCGGATATCCCGATGATCGGGATGGTCGGGCGGCTGACCTCCCAGAAGGGGATCGACCTGATGTACCCGATTATGGAAGAGCTGATGAAGCACGAGGTGCAGCTGGTTGTCCTCGGCACCGGCTACGCCGAAATCGAGGACTTCATGCGGTTCTGCGACGCCGCTTACCACGACAAGATGCGGGCGATGATCACCTTCTCCTCGTCGATGGCCCAGAAGATCTATTCGGGCGCCGACCTCTTCCTGATGCCCAGTAAATCGGAGCCCTGCGGCCTTGCCCAGCTGATCTCGATGCGCTACGGCACCATCCCGGTTGTCCACGCGGTCGGCGGCCTCAAGGACACCGTCGTCCCCTATAACCCCGCCGAAGGCACCGGCAACGGCGTCAACTTCCAGTCCTACAACGCCTGGGATATGTACGACGCGATTATGCGGGGCATCGCCATCTGGTCTGACCCGGAAGAACGGGACCAGATTATGCTGAACGGCATGAGCGGGGATTATTCCTGGGATGTCTCGGCGGATAAGTACCTGAAACTCTACGAGTCGGTGCTGTAACCCTTCGCCAAAACGCTGGAACCGGCGCTGTCCCTTCCGTTATGGATGGGCGTGCGGCATAAGAAGTTTAGGATCGACCCCTTTTTAAAGGGGTCGCGGGAGTGGAGAGGGCAGAGCCCTTTCCCAGGGGATTTCTTCCTGTACTTCCGAAGTCTTTCACGGCTGCACCCACTTGTAACGAAGCGTGCGCAGCACCCAAAATATGCTCATAAAGACTTTTTGATAGTCTGAAGCGGAATCTTCCGCACGATAATTTGCAGAAAATGAAGGCCGGTCGGGATTTGGACCTTATTTTCTCCCGACCGGCCCTTAGTGTGTGTACCGGTTCCCTCCGGCAGGGCGGCTCAAAGGCCCTTTGAACCGTCCTGCGAGAAGGAAACGGCCTTTTCGAGGGGCGTACAACGCTGCGCCTTAGAATCAAATAGCCACACCGGCTGTTTTAGTTTTGGAAAGAGAGGAAAGCTGATGTCTTATTCCGTAAATGAACTGAAAGACGAGCTCGTCAAGACTTTGAGCGCTGAATATGGATATGACGCTAGCGAAGCGACAATCCTTCAGATGTACGGCACTGTCCTGACGGTCGTCCAGCAGAAGCTGCTCCAGAAGCGGGGCGAGTACACCGAGAAGATGAAAAACTCCGACCAAAAACGCATTTACTATATGTCGATGGAGTTCCTGGTCGGGCGTTCCCTCAAGAACAACCTCTATAACCTCGGCATGGAAGCGGAGATGAAAGAGGCGGTTAAGGAGCTGGGCTTCGACCTGGAGACCATCTACGATATGGAACCCGACGCCGGCCTCGGCAACGGCGGCCTCGGGCGGCTCGCGTCCTGCTATATGGACGCCGCCACAACGATGGGCTACCCCTTCACCGGTTTCTCGATCCGGTATGAGTTCGGCATCTTCCGCCAGAAGATCGTCGACGGCTGGCAGATGGAACAGCCGGATAACTGGCTGGAGATGGGCGGCTTCTGGCTGGTCCCCCGCCGCGATGAGTCCAAAGAGGTCCACTTTGACGGCGAGGTCAAAGAGGAATGGGGCGAAACCGGCCTCAAGACCATCCACAAGAACTACTACACCGTCCGCGCCGTCCCCTATGACCTCCTGATTACCGGCAAGGATTCGGACGTTGTCAACTCCCTCCGCCTGTGGAGTGCCGAGAGCCCCTCTTCCTTCGATATGGGCTCCTTCGCCAGAGGCGAGCACATCAAGTCGATGGAATCCGGCAACCGCGCCGAGGCCATCTCCAAGGTCCTCTACCCGGCCGACGACAACATCGAGGGCAAGAGCCTGCGGCTGAAACAGCAGTACTTCTTCGTCTCGGCGTCGCTGCAGAACATCGTCCAGGTCCACCTGCGGACCAACCCCTCCCTCGATAACCTGCCCGACAAGGCGGTCATCCACATCAACGATACCCATCCGGCCCTCTGCGTGCCCGAACTGATGCGGATCCTGCTGGACGACTTCGGCTACTCCTGGGAGAAAGCCTGGGATATCACCTGCCGGACGCTGGCCTACACCAACCACACGATCATGAGCGAGGCGCTGGAGAAGTGGGACCTCACCCTCTTCCGCCACCACCTGCCCCGCATCACCTCGATCGTCGAGGAGATCAACCGCCGCTTCTGCAACTACGTCTACGAGAACTTCCCCGAAAAACGGGGCGCCATCGGCTCGATGGCCGCCATCGGCGACAACCAGGTCCGGATGGCGAACCTCTGCCTGATCGCATGTTTCTCTGTAAACGGCGTCTCCAAGCTGCACTCGGATATCCTCAAGTACGACGTCTTTAAGGATTACAACGACATCTACCCCGGCAAGCTGACCAACGTCACCAACGGCATCACCGCCCGCCGCTGGCTGAACCAGGGCAACCCCCTGCTGGCCGATATGATCTCGTCCCTGATCGGCGACGGCTATGTCCATGACCTCAGCAAGCTCTCCGAGCTGAAAAAGTTCATGGAGGACGACAGCGTCCTCGCCCAGCTGGCCGATATCAAGCTCCAGAATAAGAAGCGGCTCGCCAAGTATATCGCCGAGCACAACGGCTTCCAGGTCGACCCGAACTCGATCTTCGACGTCCAGGTCAAGCGGCTGCATGAGTATAAACGGCAGCTCCTGAATGCCATCGAGATCCTCCACCTCTACCTCCAGATCAAGAAGGGCGCCACCATCCAGCCCCGGACCTTCATCTTCGGCGCCAAGGCGTCGGCCGGCTACTATATGGCCAAGGAGATCATCCGGTTCATCTGCGCGATCAGCGACATCGTCAACCGCGACGCTTCGCTGAACGGCCAGCTGAAGGTCGTCTTCCTCGAGAATTACCGGGTTTCGCTGGCGGAGATCATCTACCCGGCGGCGGAAATCTCCGAGCAGATTTCCCAGGCGGGCAAAGAGGCTTCCGGCACCGGCAACATGAAGATGATGCTGAACGGCGCGATCACCCTCGGTACGATGGACGGCGCGAACGTCGAGATCCACGACGTCGTCGGCCCGGAGAACATCATCATCTTCGGTATGAACGCCGAAGAGGTGATGGACCTCGGCCGCAGAGGCTACAACCCCTGGGATGTCTACAACAACAATGGGTACCTGAAGGAGATCATCGAGTTTGTCCAGCGGGGCGG
>DVHA01000265.1 GCA_018712425.1 Candidatus Faecivivens stercoravium
GAGCGGCAGCTGGACGCCCTCCGCAGCCAGAGCGAGTCCCAGTACCTCTCCCTCCAGGACCAGCTGGGGAACCGTCTGGACAGCCTCTCCGACCAGATTTCCTCCGGTGAGAGCCTTCTGTCCTACTGGGACGCACAGGTCAATATGGGCGAGAACCATCAGCTTGCGGCAACGGTGGTGGTGACCCCGAAGGAGATTGGGGAGGGGGATTCGGTATCGGTCTCGATCGGGGAGATTTCCGCCGAGGCGGCGGAATCGGGCGGCAGTTATACCGCAACCCTGTCGATCCCGGCCTCCCCTTATGAGCTGGTGCCGGTGGTGACCATCCTGACGGCCGACGGGACCCGGAAACAGGAGGTCCTGCCCAGCGTGTCGACGGCGGAATTTTTTGAGATCTATTTTTCCTATGATATTACCATTGAAAACGGGGCGGCGGTGGTTAAAGCCGGTTTCCAGCCGGCGGCCGATTCTATTCTGACGGTGCCGGACGATATCGCCCAGGTCCTGCTGGTGGCGGAGGATGAGAGCGGCCGGACGGAGGAATTTGTGATGGTGCCCGACGGCAACCGGATCCCCGATGCGGCCGGCGTCACGGGCGGGGAGGACAGCGCCGTTTCGGCATCCCAGCCGGAAGCGGCAGCAGAGAATGCCAGCCTTTACTACGCCTATTACACCACCACCATCACCCTCCCGGAAGACGGGAGCGGATATACCCTCAGCTACCAGATGGAAACCACCTCGGGCATCCGGTATTCCGAGGTGCTGGAGACGGTGGATATTGAAGCCAACGCCTTCGGGGGCGGCGGCAACACCTATCCCGATTGGGAGGAAGACACGGAAGGTTAATCTTTTACCCATAGGGCTTTCCGCTTTAACCGTTTCCTCTTTTCACACCCTGTCCTGTTTGGGACAGGGTGTTTTTGTATAAACATCCTGTCTGCGGCCATACTTTTCCATATCCTGTCATGCTGTAATGGAAAGGAACGGTAAGATGAACGGAAAGAATACCCTCAGCGGGGAGTTTGCCCGGGATCGGGAGACCTTGAAACGGCTCCTGCGGGCGGGGGTCAGTTTTGATATCATGGCGCGGCCGCTGGAAATTGCCGGCAAGCAGTCGATGCTCTTTTTTGTCAACGGCTTTGTCAAGAGCGAGGTGATGGAAAAGGTCGTCGCCTTTTTAATCCGCCTGCCGGCCGACCGGACGGTTGCCGGGACGGCAAAGGAGTTTAACGCCCGCAACGTCAGCCTGATGGAGACGGGGGAGTCGGAGGACATCGACACGATTGTCACCGACATCCTCTCCGGCAAGCTCTGCCTCATCAGCGAATGCTTCTCCGGCGCCGTCATGATCGAGGCCCGGTCCTATCCCGCCCGCGGGGTGCAGGAACCGGACGACGACCGGGCGCTAAGGGGCGCGCGGGACAGCTTTGTCGAGACAATCGTCTGCAACACCGCCCTGATCCGCCGCCGGATCCGGGACCCCAGCCTGACGATGGAGGCCCTCAAGGTCGGCAACAGCAGCCGCACCGACGTCATCCTCTGCTATATGGACGGCCGGGCGGACAAGGGGTATGTGGATAAGCTGCGGGCGCAGATCCTCTCGCTCAAGACCGACGCCCTGACCCTCGGCCAGCAGAGCCTCGCCGAACGGCTGGTCAAACCGGGCCTCAACCCTTTCCCGCGGTTCCGGTACACCGAACGGCCGGATACCGCGGCGGCCTCGGTGCTTGAGGGGAGCGTGCTGGTGCTGGTGGACACTTCGCCGGCGGTGATGATCCTGCCGGTCAGCATCTTCCAGTATTCCCAGGATATCAACGATTTCTATTTCCCGCCGGTGGTCGGCAGCTATCTCCGGCTGATCCGCCTTTCGACGGTCTTTGTCACCTTGTTCCTCACCCCGCTCTGGTATCTGCTGATCCGCCATCCGGAGTGGCTTCCCGGCGGACTGCAGTTCCTTGCGGTCGACGATCCCGGCCCGATCCCGGTGTTTTTGCAGATCCTGCTGGTTGAAATGGTGCTGGACAGTTTAAAGCTGGCTTCTTTAAACACCCCGAACGCCCTTTCTTCCTCCTTCAGTGTGGTTGGCGGTCTGATCCTCGGCGATTTCGCGATCCAGGCTGGCTGGATGATCCCGGAAGTCGTCCTCTATATGGCGTTTGTCTCAATTGCCAACTTTGCCCAGCCGAGCTTTGAACTGGGGTATGCCCTCAAGCTCTGGCGGATGCTGCTGGTGATTTCGGTGGCGGCCGGGGATGTCTGGGGGTTTGCGGCCGGGCTGATTGCCCTCGCGGTCACCGTCTGTACAACCAAAACGGTCGGCGGTAAAAGTTACCTCTATCCGCTGGTTCCCTTTGATAGGCGGGCGATGCTGCGGCTTTTGTTCCGCCTGCCGGAGAGCCGGCAAAAAGATAAGTAAAACTTTTATCCATCTGATTATGGCTGGGCAAAAAACCACCGCCTGACATTTATCAGGCGGTGGCAGTTTGTCAAAAAAGTCTTTTTGGAGTATTTTTTTGGTGCTGCGCACG
>DVHA01000266.1 GCA_018712425.1 Candidatus Faecivivens stercoravium
TTATCAGTCCACCTTCAATGTACAGAAGGATTCGTCTTTATATCTGAGCGATGTCAATCTAACTACAAATGGCGCAGGTCTTTTTCCACAGGGTAATGCTGCAATTGTCAATGTAAATAATTGCAATATTACTGGTGGTGGCTATACTGTTGGTACCAATGCTAGTGGAAGTGACAACTACGGTGTTCAAATTGTCCTGAATAACTCTACATTTACTACTACGGAAACAGATAGTTGTACCGTTATGATCAACGTCCCTGGTTCTCTAGAGATGACTCATTGTACGGTAAATGGTTCTCGTCAGGGTGTAATGGTGCGCGGTGGCGACGCAACGATTACCAATTGCACAATTAATGTTGATGGAAGCTATACGGGTGCTTATTACCCAGACAGTAACTGGAGCAGTGGCAATGAAGTGCCTATGGGTGGCTTAATCATCGGTAACCGTCAGAATGATGATGCGTATAAATCGGTTAATTGTACTGTGACGAATACGGATATCAATTATACTGGCAATGACAATGGTTACGGTGTATATGTTTATGGCAACGGCACAGAAGACCACGACAATGGAAATAAAATTATTGACGCCAAAGTTACCGTCAATAACACCCGTGTAACAGGCGACGTCTCCACCAACAACGAATCGACTACCGACCTCAACGACACCACCATTGTTGGTGATTTTACTTCTGACGCCAAAGCAAAGGTCAACATGGACGGCGGCACGACCGTCATCGGCACCACTACCGGTTCCAACATCACCAAAACCTATACCGTTTCCTTCGAAGGAATCGGGGAACAGGAATATGCACCGAACGCGACCCTCCGTATTCCCGACGCCCCCTCGATCTCCGGTTCTTCCGGCTTTATCGGCTGGAGCGACGGAAACCGCATCTGGCTCCCGGGAGAGACTTACACCGTCAAAGGCAACGTGACCTTCAAAGCGCTCTTTGAAACCGTTTCGGAGGAAGAAACCTACATCCCCTCTACCCCCATCTCCGACGGCTGGCACCACTATTCCAGCGGCAGCATGTATTATCAGGACGGCAAGCGCACCCGCGGCTGGGCCGATATCGACGGCGCGGCCTACTACTTCGACGAGAAGGGCTACATGGCGGCCGGCTGGCTGGAACTGGAAGACGGCTGGTCCTATTTCGCCGAGGACGGCAAGATGGAAACCGGCTGGCTCAAGCTCGGCAACACCTGGTACTACCTCGACCCCGAAACCGGGCGGATGTACGATAACGGCCTTCATACCATCGGCAAATATACCTACTACTTCTACGACTGGGGCGGCATGGCGAACTCCTGGTGGTACGAGGATGAAAATGGCGGCTGGTACTTTTTCGGCGGCGACGGCGCGATGAAAGCGGCCCAGTGGGTCGAATGGAAGGGCGAGTGGTATTACCTCACCGAGTCCGGGAAGATGGCGGTCAGCACCGATATCGGCGGCTATACCGTCAACGCCGACGGCGTCTGGGTCGGCTGATTTCCAAAAACGTCTCCAAAACGAACCCATAGCAAAAAGGCTTCCCGGGAAACCGGGAAGCCCTTTTTGCCGTTTAGTGGATGAGGGTCAGGATCGAGAGGATCGGCAGCGGCCGGTCGTCCCCTCTGGCGGCGCTGACGACGCCAATGACCGCGAGGACGAGACAGAGGATGTAGAGGATCCCGCCGACAATGTCGAGAATCGGGATGTGGGCCAGGATGCTCGCCGCCGTCCAGAGGATGAAGAGGTTCAAGCCCTGGTTGATATGCCGTTTGACGACCGGGTCGTCCTGCGCCGCCACCAGCGCCACCAGCCAGAGGACCCATATATAACATAAGATGGAGTAAAGTTTTCGATTGGAAGAAACCATACTGTTGACCATTCCTTTCTGCCAGGGCGTATCTGAGAATTGGGTATTGCTGGATAATTCGCTAAAAGCAGGCAGATGCAAGGACAGAAGGCGAAGGAATACGCCCGTATTTCGAGGCTTTTGGACGCAGCAGATGGCTGCTTTTAGTAGAATGAGACAGTAATAGAGAATTTTCAGATGCACCCTCAAGTTTGATACCTTTATCATACCATGAAAACGGACATTTGGCAAGGCGGAAGCCCTTAATTCTTGTTTAAATTCAGCAAACGCGGCCGCTTTGCCCCGGGATTTTATAATTCTTCCAAAATTCGGCCCCCTTTTCCGGTCCAGAATATACGTCCCGCGGGCTTGACAGCAGGCGGAAGGTATGGTATCCTGTATCTAGTGGATCATATGACTGACGGACAGTGGAGCATACCACAGGGAGTATGATCGTCTTGAGCCGACCGTCTGGGCAATCGGGCCCGGATTGTCGGTTTTTTTCATCCGGGCAGATTTTTCCGCTTTCTCTTTTTGAAAGGGGGATAACCGTGAACGGTTATGTACACTCGATCGAGACGATGGGCCTGGTGGACGGCCCCGGCATCCGCACCGTCGTCTTCCTGGCGGGGTGCAGGCTCCGCTGCCGCTTCTGCCACAACCCCGACACCTGGGCCGAAGGGCAGGGGCAGGTCTTCACCCCCGAGTCGCTCCTGAAGCGGCTCCAGCGGTTCCGGACCTACTACCGCGCCAGCGGCGGCGGGGTCACCTTCTCGGGGGGCGAGCCGCTGATGCAGCCGGGGTTCCTCCGTGAAACCCTCCGGCTCTGCAAGGAGGCCGGCATCCACACCTGCCTCGACACCGCCGGGGTCTCGGAGGCGGACGAGGGGACGCTCCGGGGGATCCTCGAAAATACCTCCCTCGTCCTCTTCGACGTCAAGGACTACGACCCGGCGCGGTACCGGGAACTGACCGGACAGCCGATCGACTGCTCCGAGCGGTTTATCGGCCTTGTCCAGCAGATGGGGGTGCCCATCTGGGTGCGGCAGGTGGTCCGGCCGGGGGTCAACGACACCGAAAGCTACCTCGAGGGGCTGAGGGCCTATGCCGGCCGGATGCAGGGGGTCGAGCGGGTCGAACTGCTCCCGTACCACATCCTCGGCGCCCACAAGTATGAGGCGATGGGGATCCCGTACCCGCTTGCCGGGATGCCGCCGATGGACCCGGAGAAATGCCGGGCGCTCCAGGAAAAATATTTCCCCGCGTCAACGTAACAACCGGCGCTGGCGTGGACGTCACGAAGAAACGTGCGAAGATCAAAAGTTTAGGATCAAACCCTTTTTAAAGGGTTTGCGGGAATGGAAGGGGCAGAGCCCCTTCCCAGGCGCTCCGCTTCCGTACTTCCGAAGCTGGCCACAGCTCTGCTGCTGATCACGAAACGTGCGCAGCACCCAAAATACGCTTTGCAAACAGGTTCGCCAACAACCGTTACCTGCTGAAAGGATGATACAAATGGATAAGAAAGAATTGATGAACACCGCTTGGAAGGGCTTCCGGGAAGGGGCCTGGATGGACGGCATCAACGTCCGCAACTTTATCCAGAAAAACTATACCCTCTACGAGGGGGACGACGCCTTCCTCGCCGGCATCAGCCCGAAGACCAAGGCCGTCTGGGACAAGTGCAGCGACCTGATCGTCGAGGAGATTCAAAAAGGCATCATCGACGTCGAGACCGACATCATCTCCGGCATCGACAACTTCGCCCCCGGCTATATCGACAGGGAGAACGAGGTGATCGTCGGCCTCCAGACCGACGCCCCCCTCAAGCGGATTGTCAACCTCTACGGCGGCCTCCGCTGCGCCCAGCAGAGCCTCAAGCAGTACGGCTTCCAGTTAAACCCCGACATCGAGAGCAAATTCCATGAGTACCGCAAGACCCACAACGAGGGCGTTTTCGACGCCTACCCCGAGCGGGTCCGCGCCGCCCGCCACGCGGGTCTCCTGACCGGCCTGCCGGACGCCTACGGCCGCGGCCGGATTATCGGCGACTACCGCCGGGTCGCCCTCTACGGGGTCGACTACCTCCAGGAGCAGAAGCGGGAAGACCTCCGAGAGCTGGACGGCCCGATGACCGAGGAACTCATCCGCCTGCGGGAAGAGGTGAGCGAACAGATCCGGGCGCTGGACAAGATGAAGTCAATGGCCTTAAAGTACGGCGTCGACATCTCGAAGCCCGCGTCGAACGCCCACGAGGCGGTCCAGTCCCTTTACATGGCCTACCTTGCCGGCATCAAGGAGAACAACGGCGCCGCCACCTCCCTCGGCCGCACCTCCACCTTCCTGGACATCTATATCGAGCGGGACCTTAAAAACGGCACCCTCACCGAAGAAGAGGCCCAGGAGCTGATCGACCAGTTCATCATCAAGCTGCGGCTGGTTCGCCACCTCCGCACCCCGGAATACAATGAGCTGTTCGGCGGTGACCCCACCTGGGTCACCGAGTCGATCGGCGGCGTCGGGATTAACGGCAAGCCGCTGGTTACGAAGAACTCCTTCCGGTACCTGCACACCCTCACCAACCTCGGCACCGCCCCCGAACCCAACCTGACCGTCCTCTGGAGCGAGAAGCTGCCGGAGAACTTCAAGCGCTACTGCGCCAGGATGAGCATCGCCACCGACTCGATCCAGTATGAGAACGACGACGTCATGCGCCCGGTCTACGGCGACGACTACGCGATCGCCTGCTGCGTCTCGGCGATGACCGTCGGCAAGCAGATGCAGTTCTTCGGGGCCAGGGCCAACCTCGCCAAGTCCCTCCTCTACGCCATCAACGGCGGCGTCGACGAGCTGAAGGGCACCCACGTCGTCCCCGGCATCGAGCCGATCACCGACGAGGTGCTGGACTACGAAAAGGTGCTCGCAAACTACAAGAAGGTCCTCTCCTACGTCGCCGGGCTCTATGCCGACACCGTCAACATCATCCACTATATGCACGACAAGTACGCCTATGAGGCTTCCCAGATGGCGCTGCACGACACCCGGGTCGAACGGCTGATGGCTTTCGGCATCGCCGGGCTGTCGGTGGCGGCCGACTCGCTGTCCGCCATCAAGTTTGCGAAGGTGAAGCCCGTCCGCAACGGCAACGGCATCGCCGTCGACTTCACCGTTAAGGGCGAGTTCCCGAAATACGGCAACGACGACGACCGGGTCGACGACCTGGCGGTCGAGCTGGTCAGCTACTTCTCCTCCGAGCTGAAGAAGCACCCGCTTTACCGGGATGCCAAACACACCCTCTCGGCCCTCACCATCACCAGTAACGTCATGTATGGCAAAAAGACCGGCCCCACCCCCGACGGCCGGAAGGTCGGCGAACCGCTGGCCCCCGGCGCCAACCCGATGCACGGCCGGGACGAGAGCGGCGCGCTGGCGTCGCTGAACTCGGTCGCGAAGATCCCCTACCGGAACGTCTGCCAGGACGGGGTTTCCAACACCTTCTCGATCGTCCCGACGGCGCTGGGGAAGGACGAGGCCCAGCGGGAAAATAACCTCGTCGCCATCCTCGACGGCTACTTCGCCCAGGGGGCGCACCACTTAAATGTCAATGTCCTCAACCGCGAACTGCTCATCGACGCGATGGAGCACCCGGAAAAGTACCCGACCCTGACCATCCGGGTCTCGGGATACGCGGTCAACTTCAACCGCCTCTCCCGCGAACAGCAGCTGGAGGTCATCAGCCGCACCTTCCACGAAAGCATCTGAAGGCCTTGCGGCCGCACCGGCCGGTGAAATCCGTCCCTGCGGGACGAGTGAAGGGTGAAAGTGCGCTTCGCGCAGTGAAATCTGCCCCTGCGGGGCAGGTGAAGGTACGCTTCGCTGATTAAATGATAAAGCTCTCCGGAAGGCCGGACGGGAATGAAGCCGTTCTGCTTTTCCGGAGAGCCTTTTTATTTGCGGAACAATATGAGCTTTCTAAATGTCCAGTCAACGTTCCGAAGACCGTTCGCTTGACGAACGGTCTCACACACGGGGGAGCGGGAGACACGGCCGCGTCGAACAGCGGGTCCAGGGCCCGCGAGGGTCCTGGTCCGTCCAGGCGAAGCTTGGTCCCATCCAAGGGGAAC
>DVHA01000267.1 GCA_018712425.1 Candidatus Faecivivens stercoravium
TAGAGGGCGACGATGACTTCAATCTCCGAGTTGGTGAAAAACTCGATCCCCTCTTCTTGCAGCGGGGCGCGGAGGTCGCGGTAGTTGTAGATCTCCCCGTTGAAGACGGCGGTAAACCGCCCGTCGGGGGAGGTATAGGGCTGAGAGCCGTGGTCAAGGTCGATGATCGACAGCCGCCTGAAGGCCGCGCAGAAGCTATCCCGGACGATAAAATCGCTCTCATCGGGGCCGCGGTGGCGGATGACGTGGGACATCCGCATCAGCTGTTCTTCGTTGTTGAGGGAGGGGTCGCGGTTAAACATGCCGACAAAGCCACACAAATTGATTGCCTCCTATCTGGAAACGCCGAAAATCCTCCCCTCCCGGTGGGAGGGAAGGATTTTTCGCCGTTGAATACTATTCTCTTATAGGCCGGATCTTACTTATTGAAGATCGACAGAAGCGAGTCGAAATCAAGGTCGTCGACGCCCGAATCCGAGCCGGTATCTGCCGGCTGCTGGGCCGGTTCCTTGCGGGAAGAAGCGGGGGTGGTGTCGAAGGCCGGCTTGCGGTCGGCGGGTTTGTCCGCCGCACGGCCGGAAGAGGAAGCTTCCGGTTTGGCCTTCTGGTCGCCCGCGAGGACGGGGCCGTATTCGCTGTCAAAGCCGGTGGCGATGACGGTGACTCGCATCTCGTTGTCCATCGTCTCGTCGTAGACGACGCCCCAGAAGATGATCGCCTCTTCGTCGACCGCCTCCTGGATCATCTGGGAGACATGGTCAGCGTCCGAGAAGAGCATATCGGGGGACGCGGTGATATTGACGATGACCGCCTTTGCGCCGTCGATCGCGGTGTCGAGCAGCGGCGAGGAGATTGCCATCGAAGCGGCCTCTTCGGCCATATTCTCGCCCGCGGCGTAGCCCATGCCCATGTGGGCGAGGCCGGCGTTGCGGATGACGGTGCACAGGTCCTCAAAGTCGAGGTTGACGTAGCCGCTGGTGGAGATCAGGTTGGAGATGGAAGAGATGCCCTGTTTGAGGACATTATCCGCCTCTTCAAACGCCTGCTTCATGCTGGCTTTTTTGAGGTCGATGACCTCGCGGATCCGGTCGTTGGGGATGACGACCAGCGAATCGACCTGCTCCTTGAGCATTTCGATCCCCTGGAGGGCGTAGTTCATCCGGCGGCGGCCTTCATAGCCGAAAGGCTTGGTGACGACCGCGATCGACAGGATGCCCATCTCCCGGGCGATCTGCGCGACGACGGGCGCAGCGCCGGTGCCGGTGCCGCCGCCCATACCGGCGGTGATGAACAGGAGGTCGGTGCCTTTGAGGGCGGCCGAGATTTCCTCCCGGTTTTCCTCGGCGGCCTTCATACCCATTTCGGGGTTGCCGCCGGCGCCGTGGCCCTGGGAGCTCTTGACGCCGATCTGGATGGTAAGGTCGGCCTTGGAGGTGTTGAGCACCTGCTTATCGGTATTGATTGCGATGAACTCGACCCCTTCGACGCCGTCTTCCACCATCCGGTTGACCGCGTTGCCGCCCGCGCCGCCGACGCCGACAACCTTGATGTTTGTAGTTCTCTCGTCTTCAGTTTCCAAAGTGAATTTCACGTTTATTTCCTCCTATGGAAAAGGCGATGCGAAGCTGCATCCTCCGTTCCGATTTTTATTCCGGTACCGGCCGCCGCCCTATTTCCCAAAGAGGCGCCGCCTGAATGCTGACCGGATGGGGCGGATTTCCCGGGGAACCCCGATAAAACCCATTTACCCATACTCATAGATATAATGGTATCAGATTTGACGCAAAAGTGCAAGGGCTTAAACGCAAAATTCATACCCGTGACAAAAATTTCCCGAATTTGTCCACATTTCTCGACCCATTCGGCAGTGCCGGGCGGGGTTACCCCCCGATCCCCGGCACGCTGGGGGCCTGGGACCCGACGCCGGCCCCGGTGCTCCCGCCGGAAGAAGCGCTCCCCGCGGCGCCGGTGAGGCCGGAAGAGGTTTCAGACGTTTCATCAGTGCTTTCAGTGGAAGCGGACGGCTCCTCGGAAACGGCGGAGCTCCCGGGCTCCGAACTGCCGGTATCCACCGACGGCTCGGAGGTATCGGAAGCGGGGGCAGAAGCGGCGGCCGAAGAGGTTGTCCCGCCGACCGAGGGCATCTGCGGCAGCCGCATCCCGTCGGAGGTGGCGTAGCTCTCCGAACTCTCTTCGCTGGACGCGGCGGAAGAATCAGACGAAGCAGTGCCGGACGAGGCCGCGTCCCCGCTTTCCGACGTGGTCCCGCTGGTTTCCCCGGAACCGGTCCCGTCCCCTTCTTCCGCAGCCCCATCGGTCTCCGGCGTCTCCTGGAGGCCGAAGAGGGACTGCATCAGTGTCTCGGAATAATCGTCCGCCCAGCTCCACCCCAACTGGCCCGCGCCGGTCGGGAGGGTGCAGGCCGACTGGTTGTTGAAGTAGGACCGGTCGGCGTTTTCCAGGTTGAGGACGCCGGTCTCCTCCACCCCGATCGACCCGGAATCGTAGAGGATGGCCTTCAGGGCGGCGATCTTCGCGTCCATATCGGTGAGCGGCCCGAGGTCGATCTCCAGCCGGTTCTGGTAGAATATCTTCAGGGACATCTCATCCGAAAGGTTCATCGCCGAGATGTCGTTGATCCCGTACTTGTCGATCAGCCCCATCAGCGTCCGCCAGGTGGTGAAGGTCAGCTGCTGCTCCTCCGTCAGGTCGTCCAGGTACTGCCCGACTGACAGCCCCGACGGGTCAGGGCCCACCAACACCTGGGCGTCCACCGCCGCCGTCTGGGACTGGCCGATCAGCCGCCCGGAATCGGAAAAGAGGTAATAGACCCCGTTCACGCCGACCTGCATCGAGGGGACGCCGTCGGTGACGGTAATCTCGAGGGAATCGGGGAATTT
>DVHA01000268.1 GCA_018712425.1 Candidatus Faecivivens stercoravium
TGCTGTACGGCAGTTTCAACAACCTGGACGGCATTTTATGCGCCGGGTTGGCGGTAATTGCGGCGATGGTTATCCTTTCCATTGCCCTGCCCGTTTTAAACCCAAAGAAATACCGAAAGTAAGAAAGGAAAGCGAATGGAAAAGAAGGTATTGGTTGCATTATCGGGCGGCGTCGACAGCGCGGCCTGCGCAAGGCTGCTCCTGGACGCCGGATATGAGGTGGCCGGATGTGTCCTCAAAATGAGCCCGGCCCACGAAGGGACGGTCGAGGACGCGAAGCTGACGGCGGAGCAGCTGGGCATCCCCCTCTATGTCCGGGATATGCAGGCGGATTTCCGGCAGGTGATCGAGTACTTCATGGGCGAGTACGCCGCCGGACGGACGCCGAACCCCTGCGTCGTCTGCAACCCGACCGTCAAATTTAAGGGGATGCTCGCCGCCGCCGACGAGCTGGGATACCCCTATATCGCCACCGGCCATTACGCGGGGCTCAGGCGGGAAGGGGACCGGGTTTACCTGACCCGGGGGGCGTCGGCGGCCCGGGACCAGTCGTACATGCTCTGCCGGCTGACCCAGCGGGAATTGTCTCGGCTGATCTTCCCCCTCTCCGAGATGCAGAAGCCGGACGTCCGCATCCTCGCCGAAGAGGCGGGGCTCTCCTGCGCCGGCAAGCCGGACAGCCAGGAGATCTGCTTTATCCCCGACGGCGATTACGCCGGGTATATCGAGGCGCGGCTGGGGAAGTCCCCGGAAGGGGATTTTATCTCCCCCGACGGAAAGCCCTGCGGCAGGCATAAGGGCATCATCCACTACACCGTCGGCCAGCGGAAAAAGCTGGGGATTGCCCTCGGGAAGCCGGTCTTTATCCGGCGGATTGACCCGGGGGAGAACCGCATCTACCTTGCCTGGGGCGGGGACGAGTATGATAGTGGGATGACCGTCTCCGGCCTCAGCGAGACCTTCCCCGGGGCTTTCCGGGACGGGATGCGCTGCGGGGTAAAAATCCGCTCCCGGGCGGCCATCGCCCCCTGCACCCTGACCCTTCTGGGGGACGGACGGGCAAAAGTGGTTTTCGACCGGCCGGAACGGGCCCCGGCGGCCGGACAGACGGCGGCCTTTTACGACGGGGAGGTTGTCCTCGGCGGCGGGTTTATTGATTCGGAAATGAAAAATGAAGATTAAATTTTCCACTGCCCAAAAGCCGAATTGTCAAAACGCAAAATTCGGCGCTGGCGTGGAAATTATGAAGAAACGGGCGAAGATCAGAAGTTTAGGGTCAAGTCCTTTTTAAAGGGCTTGCGGGAATGGAAGGGGCAGAGCCCCTTCCCAGGCGCTCACCTTCCGTACTTCCGAAGCTGACCACAGCTTTGCCACTGATAACGAAGCGTGCGCAGCACCTAAAACATGCTTAAAAAACTTTTTCGATAAACATAAATCCCCGGCGGGAAGTGCATACCTTCCGCCGGGGATTTTGCCGTTATTTTTCTTTTTTGTCGGGTTTATGGTCTTCTTTCGGCGGTTCCTTTTTGGGTTCTTCCGCCGCGCCGTCTTTCTGGAGCGATACGCCGCCCGGCGTCGGGACCGCCCGCACCAGGTCGATCCGCCGGTCGTCAATCCGGACGACGGTAAACCGCCAGCCGCCGAAATCGACGTAGGGGTGGGTGCCGGGGTCGGGCAGGAAGCCCAGCGTGTGGGTGATAAACCCGCCCAGCGTGTCGTAATCCTCGTCTTCGGGGATCTCGATCGAAAGCATCTCATTTAATTCGTCCAGCTCGATCGTCCCGTTCAGGATGTAGTCGTCGTCCTTGAGCTTGCGGACCTCCACCTCCGGCGGGTCGTACTCGTCTTCGATATCGCCGACAATCGATTCCAGGATGTCCTCCATGCAGACAATGCCGGCCGTGCCGCCATATTCGTCGGCGACCACCGCGATGTGGGTCTTGCTGCTCTTAAACTTGGCGAACAGCGCCCGGCAGGCGGTCGACTCGGGGATGTAGAGGATCGGGCGGATAAAGCCGGTGATCGGCATCCCGTCCAGGCCGTCCTTCTTCCCGCCGTCTAACAGCCGCAGCAGGTCTTTGGCGTAGAGGACGCCGATGATGTTGTCCATGTCCTTCTCGTACACCGGCAGCCGGGAGAACCCGGTCTCCACCGCCAGCTTGGCCACCTCGGTGACCGTCGCGTCGGATTCAACGGCGGTGACGTCGGTCCGGTGGGTCATAACGTCACCGGCCGTGTTGTCGTCAAACTCGAAGATGTTTTCGATCATCTCCTGCTGGCTCTTTTCGATGGCGCCGGTTTCGCTGCCGGTGTCGACCATCAGCCGGATGTCCTCTTCGGTGACGGCGTCGGCCTCGACCTCCTCCCCGCGGCGGATGCCGAAGAGGGAACCGACCCCCCAGGAGAGGACCCGGATAATCCAGCAGAGGGGCGAAAGGACCGCCGTCATCCCCTTGGTGAAGGAGAGGCTTTTAAAGGCAAAACTGTCGGCCATCTTTTTACCCAGCCTTCCGGGGAGCTTACGCAAAAGGACGATAAAGAGGATGGAAACAATGAGCAGGGTAAAGACCGACGCAATCAGCTCCAGCAGGCTTTCGCCCAGCAGGTGGGACCAGAGGGCTTCCGCCCAGCCCAGCGAAAGGCCGTACAGCCACCATCCGGCGAGGATGGCGGAAAGGGCGCCGAAGAAAGAGCTGAGGGTGCGGACATTGTCCAGATAGTAACTGCCGCTGTCCAAAAGCTTGTCCAGCAGTTTGGCCGTCTGGTCGCCCTCCTCCGCCTTATCGCGCAGGGTGACGTCCGAGAGATGGGTGAGAGCACTGAGCGCCATCGCGGTGTAAAAGGTGAAGGCGCAGGCCAGGATCAGGATGGGCAAAAGCCACGTTCGACCGTCGTCCAAGATAGACTACCTCCTATGAAAAATGCCGGGTGGCTCTGACCGCCCGGGACGGGATGGGTTCCCGGTTATCCGCCGGAAACAAGTTTATTCTTTTTTATTATAACGGCTTTCGGGGGAATTGTCAAATGGAAGATGAGGGATTCACGGAAGTCAATTTCTGTCTCTAAACAAAGCAAAGCCCCCTTTAAGGGGGCCTCAGACTGTCGAAAAAGTCTTTTTTGAGTATTTTTTGGGTGCTGCGCACGCTTCGTGATCAGTGGCAAAGCTGTGGTCAGCTTCGGAAGTACGGTAGCTGAGCACCTGGGAAGGGGCTCTGCCCCTTCCATTCCCGCGATTTTTTGAAAAAAATCGAGTAAAACTTTTAATTCTTCGCACGTTTCTTTGTCATTTTAACGCCAGCGCCGATTCTTACGTTTTCTTCTCAAAACTCGTTTTTCGACAGTCTCAGCCCCCTTTAAAGGGGGCCTCTGTGCCTTCAAATTACAATACGCAGCAAAATCAATCCCACGGGTCGTCCAGCTTGGTCGGCACCGCGTCCGGCGGCACCAGGCAGCAGTAGCCGCCCGCCGGGACGACGACCGACTCGAACTCTTCCTTCGCAGCCTTGACCGTCTCCGGCTGCTCAAAGAGGTCGATGGCGGTGGCGGCGATGACCTTGCCGGCGGTCAGGACGCCCTTATGGCCGATCGAGGTGTGGCCGCAGGAGACGTTCTGCCAGCTGTGGCCGGGCGCGCCGGAGACAAACCCGACGGCGCTCGCCTGGACGGTCGGCACCAGCCAGGAGACGTCGCCGACGTCGGTCGAGCCGGGGCTGACCTTGCCCGTATGGTTAAAGGGCATCAGGAAGTCGTTTAAGGGCTTCTTGCCGTTATCCGACAGCTTCGCGATCTCCTTCTGGAGGGCCGGCTCCTCGTAGAGGTCGGCCTTGCCGGGCAGCTTATCGCCGGGAAGCTCATACCCGTCGACGATCGCCTGGGCATAAGCCAGCTCCTCGTCGGTGTAGTGGGGAACGCCGATCTCCGCGAAGTTTTTGTACATCAGCTTTTCCAGCGTCAGGTTCGGGACGGTGTTGTTCAGCCCGTCGATGAACCGCTTTTCAACCTTTGTTTCGGTCATCATCGCGGCCGCCTCGGCGATCTTATCCACCCGCGCCTGGAGGGCCAGCACGTTCTTTGCCAGTTCCGAGCGGACCATGTACAGCACCCGGGCATGGGGCTGGACGACGTTGGGGGAATTGCCGCCGGCGTCGGTAATCGCGTAGTGGATCCGGTCCTTTTCCGGCATATGCTCCCGCAGGAACTGGACGCCGATGTTCATCAGCTCGACCGCGTCCAGCGCCGAACGGCCCTTGTCAGGGGAACCGGCGGCGTGGGAGGCGATGCCGGTGAAGCGGTATTCGGTCTGGATGCAGGAGTTGGAGCTGCCGCTCTGGACGCCATTGGTGTCGCCGGGGTGCCAGGTCAGGGCAATGTCCACCCCGTCAAAGACATGGTCGCGGGCATAGAAGGACTTGGCGGCGCCGCCCTCTTCGCCGGGGCAGCCGAAGAAGATGACCGTCCCGTGGCCGGGGCCCATATCCTGGAGGTATTCCTTGACCGCGCAGGCCGCCGCCATCGCGCCGGCGCCCAGCATGTTGTGCCCGCAGCCATGGCCGCAGCC
>DVHA01000269.1 GCA_018712425.1 Candidatus Faecivivens stercoravium
TCCTTGGCGCTGAAGATCGCCTCGACCTCGTCCCCTTCGTTCTTGCGGAGCAGGCCGTGGTCGACGAAGATGCAGGTCAGCTGCGGGCCGACCGCCTTGGCCAGCAGCGCCGCCGCGACCGACGAGTCGACGCCGCCGGACAGCGCCAGCAGCACCTTACCATCGCCGACCTTCTCGCGGATCTGCTGGACAGCGGTTTTGAGGTAGTCGCCCATCGTCCAGTCGCCCTTTGCCCCGCAGACTTCGTAGAGGAAGTTGCGGATCATCTGCAGGCCGTTTTCGGTGTGGTTGACCTCCGGGTGGTACTGGACGCCGTAGAACCCCCGCTTTTCGTCAGCAATCGCGACGTTCGGGCAGGCAGCCGAGTGGGCGGTCAGGGTAAACCCCTCCGGCACCTTCGCCATATAGTCCCCGTGGCTCATCCAGGTAATGCCCTTCTCGGGGAGGCCCTTGAAGAGTTTGCAGCTGGTGTCGAACCAGGTTTCGGTCTTGCCGTATTCGCGGGCGGAATCGTCCTGGGCCTCGGTGACCTCGCCGCCGAGGGTGTAGGCCATCAGCTGGCAGCCGTAACAGATGCCGAGGATCGGCACCCCCATCTCGAAGATGCCGGGGTCGTAGTGGGGGGAGGATTCGAGGTAGACGCTGTTGGGGCCGCCGGTGAAGATGATGCCGATCGGGTTTTCCGCCTTCAGCTTTTCCAGCGGGGTGGTATAGGGGAGCACTTCGCAGTAGACGCTGCATTCCCGCACCCTTCTCGCGATCAGCTGGTTATACTGGCCGCCGAAGTCCAGCACAATGACTTTCTGATTTTCCATGTTAACATCCTTTCCCGTTTGGAGCCGGATAATTTTTCTCACCCTTATTATAGAATAAAAAGGGGAAAGAGTAAAGCGGTTGGGAAAAATTCTGCGGATTGCCCGGTTTCCTTGGGTGATGGAATCGATCGGTTGGCAAGATGTTCGGATATAATAAAAGACTGTCTAACCGCTTAGACAGTCTTTTTACGTTTTTTAGTATTTGCCTCTTCAGAAGGAGGCTCATCAGGCAGATAGCAAAGCACCTCTTCAACTTTACAGGAGAGGATGCGGCAGAGGTCATTTAGCGTCGCAGTCGAGATGTTGCGGCCCTGTTTGAGGGAGTCCAGCGTCCCCCGGCTGAAGGCATATTTCTTGATTAGGGTATAGGTCGTGATGCCTTTGCGGCGCATCGTCTCCCACAGAGGATCGTAGGTTATCAAAAGCATCACCCCTCCAAAAAATCTGGTTACTTCATTATATTTCCGGCTGGGAAAGCTGTCAATCTTCTTAAAGCAGTTTACAAAATTCCTTCTGGCCAAAGATATCCAAAAAAGATTTTTTTGCAAAACCCCTTGACAGGGGGTGATTTCGGCGCTATAATAAAGACAACAATTCAACGTTGGCTTAATTGTAAGAGCCATCGCCCCAGCGAAAGGAGTTCCCGTTATGAAAAAGGTTTATAAGATCGATGTCGACTGTGCCAACTGCGCCAACAAGATGGAACAGGCCGCCAAAAAGACCCCCGGCGTCAAGGACGCGTCGGTCAGCTTTATGACCCTCAAAATGCACGTCGAGTTCGACGAGGGGCAGGATCCCGCGGCGGTCATGCAGCAGGTGCGTAAAAACTGCAAAAAGGTTGAGGACGACTGCGAGATTTTCCTCTGATCACCCCCGAAAGAAAGGCGTCCGGCGCGGCGCCTTTTTCCGGCCACTATAAGAAAACAATTAAGCAATCTTTTATATTTATTGGAGGCATCCTCTATGAATAAAAAGCAGAAAAAGATGCTCATCCGCATCCTCGCCGCGGCGGCGATGATGGCAGTGCTGGCCTTTATCCCGGCGGAAGGGGTCCTGCGGTTTGCCCTCTACATGGTCCCCTACCTGACGGTCGGCTACGACATCCTCTGGAAGGCGCTCAAGGGGATTAAAAACCGCCAGGTCTTCGACGAGAACTTCCTGATGGCGGTGGCGACGGTAGGCGCCGTCCTGCTGGCCATCTACGAGGGGAGCGGGGACTATACCGAGGCGATCGCCGTCATGCTCTTCTACCAGGTGGGCGAGTGGTTCCAGTCCTATGCCGTCGGCAAAAGCCGCCGCAACATCAGCGAGCTGATGGACATCCGGCCCGACTACGCCAACATCGAGGCGGACGGGAAGCTCCAAAAGGTAGACCCCGACGAGGTCGAGCCCGGCAGCGTCATTGTCGTCCAGCCGGGGGAAAAGGTGCCTATCGACGGCGTGGTCATAGAGGGGACCTCCACCCTCAACACCAGCGCCCTGACCGGCGAAAGCCTCCCCCGGGAGACAAAGGCGGGGGACGAGGTGGTGAGCGGCTGCATCAACATGAGCGGCCTCTTAAAAATCCGGACGACCAAAGAGTTCGGCGAATCGACCGTCTCCAAAATCCTCGACCTCGTCGAGAACGCCGCCTCCCGCAAGTCCCGTTCGGAGGACTTCATCTCCAAATTCGCCCGCGTCTACACCCCCGCCGTCTGCCTTTCGGCGCTGGCGCTGGCCATCCTGCCACCGGTGGTGCGGATGCTGTTCATGGGCCTGCCGGCCGATTGGGGCAGCTGGATCTACCGGGCCCTCACCTTCCTGGTCATCAGCTGCCCCTGCGCGCTGGTCATCAGCATCCCCCTTTCCTTCTTCGCCGGCATCGGCGGGGCGAGCAAGGCCGGTGTCCTCGTCAAAGGCTCCAACTATCTCGAAACCCTCTCCAAGACCAGAATCGTCGTCTTCGATAAGACCGGCACCCTGACCCAGGGGAACTTTGAGGTGAGCGGCATCCACCACAGCGAAATTGAAAACGAAAAAATCCTCGAGTACGCCGCCCTCGCCGAAAGCGCCTCCTCCCACCCGATCAGCAAGAGCCTCCAGCGGGCTTACGGCAAAGAGATCGACCGCACCCGCGTCTCGGATATCCGGGAAATCCCGGGCGGCGGCGTCATCGCAAAGGTCGACGGGCAGGAGGTGGCCGCCGGCAACGACAAGCTGATGAACCAGCTGGGGGTTTCCTTTATCCCCTGCCATTCGGTCGGCACCATCATCCATATGGCGGTCGACGGGCGCTATATGGGCCATATCGTCATCTCGGACGTCGTCAAGCCGAACGCGAAGCCCGCCGTCCAGGCCCTGAAATCCGCCGGGATCCGGCAGACGGTCATGCTGACCGGCGACGCGAAAAAGGTGGCCGAAAATGTTGCTGCCTCCCTCGGGATCGACCGGGTGTACAGCGAACTGCTGCCGGGGGATAAGGTGGAAAAGGTGGAGGAACTGCTGCGGAACAAGCCGGAGCGGGACAAACTGGCCTTTGTCGGCGACGGCATCAACGACGCGCCGGTCCTCAGCCGGGCGGATATCGGCATCGCGATGGGGGCGATGGGCTCCGACGCGGCCATCGAGGCGGCGGACGTGGTCTTGATGGACGACGACCCGATGCAGATCGCGAAAGCGATCAAAATTTCCCGCAAATGCCTGCGGATTGTCTATCAAAACATCGTCTTCGCCATCGGCGTCAAGCTGGTCTGCCTGGTTCTCGGGGCCCTGGGCTTTGCGAACATGTGGCTTGCGATTTTTGCCGACGTTGGCGTCATGATCCTGGCGGTCTTAAACGCGATACGGGCGCTGTTTGTCAAGAAGTTGTAATTTTGTTTTTCAACATATAATGTCTGCTTCACCCATTTTTTATCGCGGGGCCAAAGCGTTCCGGCTGCCGGGCATTTCCCGCGGGAACGGACTTTGGCAAATCCGGGTCCAGGGGCCTTTGGCTCCTGGCGAATTCCAAAGGCAGAGCCTTTGGTCCATCAAAGTGAAACTTTGTCGCTGCCATAAGGGCAGCGAAATAAATATTAAATTGTTTTAAAATGAATAATTTAAGCCCCTTCCGTTTGGAAGGGGCCAGTTTGTCGAAAAAGTCTTTTTTAAGTGTTTTTTGGGTGCTGCGCACGCTTCGTTATCAGTGGCAAAGCTGTGGTCAGCTTCGGAAGTACGGAAAGTGAGCGCCTGGGAAAGGGCTCTGCCCTCTCCACTCCCGCGATTTTTTGAAAAAAATCGAGTAAAACTTTTAATTCTTCGCCCGTTTCTTTGTCATTTTAACGCCAACGCCGATTTTTACGTTTCCGCCAAACTCATTTTTCGACAAGCTGACTCCGGGAGGAAACAAGCATTTCCTCCCGGAGTTTCAGCTTGTCGAAAAAGCCTTTCTAAAGAAGAAAAGAGACCTTCCGATACGCTGTAAAAAATTAAATCACATTTTTTCCGGCGGCATGAACGGCGGAAAAAATACCTTAATCCGGACAAGTGCCGACCGCAGGGAGGCATGCAGTCCGGATGTTACCCGGTCGAAAAACTTGTTTTTCGACCGTTTCAAAGCAGCCTTCTCTCTTCCTCCTCGGTGTAGTACTGGGCCTGGGCGTTCCAGAGCTCGGCGTACCTGCCCGACGTGTCGGCGAGAAGGGACTCATGGCTGCCCTTCTGCACCACCTGCCCACCGTCGAAAACGGCGATCTCGTCGCAGAACTTGCAGGAGGAGAGCCGGTGGCTGATATAGACGGCCGTCCGGTCGCCGGCGATGTCGTCAAATTTGCTGTAAATCTCCGCCTCGGCGATGGGGTCGAGGGCGGCGGTCGGTTCGTCCAAAATGATAAACGGGGCGTCCTTATAGAGGGCGCGGGCGATGGCGATCTTCTGCGCCTCGCCGCCCGAGACGTCGACCCCGTCTTTATCGATGTCCTTATAGAGGTAGGTGTCCATCCCCTTCGGGAATGAGCCGGTATAGCCGGCGTCCTTGAGGCACTGTTCCGCCCGTTCCCGGTCGTAGTCCACCTTCCCCGCAATGTTCTGCCCGACCGGCAGCGAAAAGAGCTTAAAGTCCTGGAAGACGACCGAGAAGACGGCGATATACTCGTCATAGCGGTATTTGCGGATGTCAATGCCATTCAGGCGGATTTCCCCCTCGGTCGGGTCGTAGAGGCGGCAGAGGAGCTTGATGAAGGTGGTCTTGCCGCTGCCGTTCTGGCCGACGACGGCGAGCCGGCTCCCGACCTTGAAGGAGAGGTTCACATGCCGCAGCGCCCAGGTATCCGACCCCGGGTATTTAAACGAGACGTCCTTAAACTCGATCTCATACTGCCGGTCGGAGCGCTTTTCGGTCGTCAGGCTCCCCTTGTACATCTTGTGGGGGATGTCGAGGAACTCAAAACAGGTCGTCAGCGAATCGGCATTCAGCTGCATCAGGTTTAACACATGCAGGATCTGGCTGATTCCCAGGAACAGCCCGGTAATCGCGCTGACATACTGGGTGACCTCGCCGACCCCGAAGGCCCCGCCCAGCGCCTTGAGGCAGACGAAGAGGTAGACCGCCCCGGTCAGCACGACCGACACTGCCCCCGCCAGTGCCGCCCAGAAGCCCATGATCCCCCGGGCTTCTCCGGCAATCCGGGAATGGACGTCAAAGGAATGGTCCTCGCCGAAATAGGTGGCGCCGACCTTCTCCATCTGGTTATACATCCGCAGGTCGGGGGCCCGTTTCCGATCGCCGCCGATCTCGTTGCACCAGAAGTTGAACAGCCGGTTGCCGTAGAGGGCATCCTCCTGCATATGGGTATAATAGGAGTTCCTCTTGCCGGAGCAGGCGGCCGAAGCCAGCGAGATGAGGAGCATCAGCGCCAGCATGACGAGGACGCTTAAAGGGCTGTTGAGAAAGGCAAGGGGGCTGTCTGCCGGCACCATCCGGACAAACAGGGTGACCGACAGGGCGATGCCGCCCAGCGTCTGGAAGACGGCCGCGACCGCCTGCTCGTAGATGGTGCGGATGTAGAGGATCCCCCACCCCTGCCAGTTGTCCCGCTGGCGGATCTGGGAATAGAGGTCGTAGACCGCCTGCCGGTCGAC
>DVHA01000028.1 GCA_018712425.1 Candidatus Faecivivens stercoravium
ACAAGATCGAAGGGTTCTACGAATATGTCGTGCCGCCGCTGGAAGGGTTCTGGTGGCAGGAAGGGACGGAGGGCGCCGACTACAGCCGGAAGGCAGATTTCCATTGGATTTCCGTCCTTCGGCTGCCGGGCTTTGTGGCCAAAAAGGATTTTACCTGGGCGGTGGAGACAGCAGAAAAGAAGAAAAAGATCGATTGCAGCGGCGCGAAGCTCTGGACGCTGGAAGAAGGGCTCTGCGTGCAGGCGCTGCATCTCGGACCGTATGACACCGAGCCGGAGACGGTCGCCCGGATGGACGCGTTCCTTGCGGAAAACGGCTTCCGGAACGATTTCAGCCGGGAGCGGATGCACCACGAAATCTACCTGTCCGACCCGCGGAAAACGCCGCCGGAAAAGTGGAAAACGATAATCCGGCACCCCATCCGGAAGGTATGAGAGAAAAAGGAGAAGGAAGTTTTGGAAAAGACACTGAAAATCGGGCGGGTCACCATCAAACGGACCGCCGCGCTGGCGCCGATGGCGTCGGTGGCCGACCGGGCCTACCGGGAAATCTGCAAGGAGATGGGGGCGGCCTATGTCGTCGGGGAGCTGGCGTCGGCCAAGGCCCTCACCTACTCCGACCGCAAGACCGAAGAGCTGTTAAAGCCCTCGGACAAAGAGCGGCCGATGGCGGCCCAGCTGTTCGGCTACGACCCCGCCGACATGGCCGAGGGGGCGCGGTCGGCGCTGCGGTTTAACCCGGACATCCTCGACATCAACATGGGCTGCCCGGTGCCGAAGGTGGTCGGGCAGGGTTCCGGGAGCGCGCTGATGAAGACGCCGGAACTGGCGGCCGAAATCGTCCGGGCGGTTAAGGCGGTCGCCGGAGAGACCCCGGTCACCGTCAAAATCCGCAAGGGGTGGGACGAAAACCTCATCAACGCCGTCCCCTTTGCCCGGCTGATGGAGGAGGCCGGGGCGGACGCGATCACCGTCCACGGCCGTACCCGCCAGCAGATGTACGCCCCGTCGGCCGACTGGACGATCATCAAGGCGGTCAAGGAGGCGGTCTCGGTGCCGGTCATCGGGAACGGGGACATTGTGACGGCGGAGGACGCCCTCAGGATGTACGAGGAGACCGGCTGCGACCTCGTGATGATCGGCCGGGGGACCTATGGGAACCCGTTTATTTTCCGGGAAATTAGGGCGCTCTTAAACGGTGAACCGAAGCCCGCTCCCCCGACCCTCGAGGAAAAGCTCACCGTCATGCGGCGGCAGGTGGAGCTGGCGGTGAAATACAAGGGCGAATACATCGGGATGCGGGAGAGCCGGCGGACGGCCGCCTTCTACCTCAAGGGGATCCCCGGCGCGCCGAAGCTCCGGCAGATGTGTTCGGGGCTGACCGTCTTTTCGGATATCGATAAGGTGATCGAGGCGGCAATGGCGGCGGGACAAAATTAACGTAAGAATCGGCGCTGGCGTTAAAGCTGTGAGACAACGGGCGACAATCAAAAGTTTAGGGTCCAGCCCTTTTTAAAGGGCTGGCGGGAGTGGAGGGGGCAGAGCCCCTTCCCAGGCGCCCGCTTCCCGTACTTCCGAAGCTGACCACAGCTGCTTTACCCAAAACGAAGGGTGCGCAACACACAAAAAATAATCATAAAAAAATAAAAAGCAGCAGGTTCGTTTGAAAACCTGCTGCTTTTTGATACGCAAAACCGATTACTGGTTGATAAACGCTTCCGAAAGGGCGTTCATTGCCTTGACGCCCTGGTCGCGGGCGATCAGGACCGAGATCTTGATCTCGGAGGTGGAGATCATCATGATGTTGATGTCCGCCTCGTAGAGGGCTTCGAACATCTTCGCGGCGACGCCGGGGTTAGACTGCATGCCGGCGCCGACGATCGAGACTTTGGTCACGTTGTCGGCCACTTCGATCGAATGGGGGCGGAGGATATCGGCGGCGGCGTCCAGCGTCTCCTTGGCGGCATCGGCGCTCTCCCGCGGGACGGTGAAGCTGATGTCCTTGGTGCCGTCGCGGCCGATCGACTGGAGGATAATGTCGACGTTGATCTTTTTGGCCGCCAGCAGCGAGAAAATCTTGAAGGCAATGCCCGGCTTATCCGGGAGGCCGACCACCGCGATGCGGACCACGTCGTCGTCTTTTGCCACGCCTTTGATGAGTAACTTCTCCATTTTGGTCACCTCTTTGACTTTGGTACCGGGCTTATGCTCCAGGCTGGAACATACTTCCAGATTTACGTTGTATTTCTTTGCCATTTCCACCGAACGGTTGTGCAGCACCTGCGCCCCGCAGGAGGCCAGCTCCAGCATCTCGTCGAACGAAATCTCCGAAAGCTTCTTGGCCGAGGGCACCAGTCTGGGGTCGGCGGTATAGACGCCGTCGACGTCGGTGTAAATCTGGCAGAGGTCGGCCTTCATCGCGGCGGCGATGGCGACGGCGCTGGTATCGCTGCCGCCGCGGCCGAGGGTGGTGACGTCGTCGTACCGGTTCATCCCCTGGAAGCCGGTGACAATGACGATCCGCCGCTTATCCAGTTCCCGTTCAATCCGCTCGGTGTCGATCTTCTTAATCCGGGCGCGGGAGTAGTTGGAGTCGGTATAGAAGCCGGCCTGATGGCCATTGAGCGAAATGACCGGATAGCCCATCGATTCAATCGCCATCGCCACCAGCGAAGCGGAAATCTGCTCGCCGGTCGACAAGAGCATATCCATCTCCCGCTTGCTGGCGCCGGGGTTGATTTCCCGCGCCTTTTCAATCAGGTCGTCGGTGGTGTCCCCCTGGGCGGAGACGACGGCGATGACGTTGTTGCCGGTCTTGTAGGTGTTCAGGATGATGTTGGCGACGTTGAAGATCCGTTCTTTGTCTTTCACGGATGTCCCGCCAAACTTTTGCACAATGAGTCTCATAGCTGCCTCCATTCAATAAAGGGCGTCAAAGGGCCGGTTCCCCGGCGCCGCCCCTTTTCAATCAGTAATCCAGCGCCCGGGTGACCGACTGGACGCCCAGCAGGTTCCCCAGCACCTCCAGTTTCTCCCGGAGCTGGTATTCGCTCATCCGGCCGGTGACAAAGGCGACCTCGTCTTCCGGCTGGGACGGGCGGGAAAGCCAGGTGACCTCCCCCATGACGTCCCGGACGGTCGCCTGGGCGCGGTCATCCAGAAGGGACGCCCGCACCATGAACTGGAGCGGCTCCTCCTTGTAATCGCCGACGTTTTTACCGTCGGAATCGCACCAGGTCAGCGACTTGCTGGTGCAGCCGGCTTTGGAGATGTCGATCATATCGGCGACGACGGCGCTGGCAGTCGGGAGCTTGCCGGCCCCGCGGCCGTAGAAGACGACGTCGCCGGTGGCGTTGCCGCGAATG
>DVHA01000270.1 GCA_018712425.1 Candidatus Faecivivens stercoravium
GGCCAGCTGGATCGGGATCTTCATGTCCGGGACGCCGAACTGGCCCAGCACCGCGTAGTCGTCAAACTCGACCATCGAATGGACAATGCTCTCCCGGTGGACGAGGACCTCAATCCGGTCAGGCGTCACGCCGAAGAGGTGGACCGCTTCGATGACCTCCAGGCCCTTGTTCATCAGGGTGGCGGAGTCGATCGTAATCTTCGCGCCCATGTTCCAGTTGGGGTGCTTGAGGGCCATTTCCGGGGTAATGGCGGTGAGTTCCTCCCTCGTTTTGCCGAAAAAGGGGCCGCCGGAGGCCGTCAACAGTATTTTATTCAGGTGGCAGTGCCGGTATCCTTCGAGGCACTGGAAAATCGCCGAATGTTCCGAGTCGACCGGGAGGATTCTGACCCCCTTTTCGGCCGCCCGGGCCATCACCAGCTCGCCACCCGCCACCAGCGTCTCTTTGTTGGCGAGGGCGAGGGTGATGCCGGCGTCGATGGCGGCAAGGGTCGGCCGCAGGCCGATCATCCCCATGACCGAGTTGAGGACGATGTCCGCCCCCCTGTCCCCCGCCAGCTCGCAGAGACCGGAAAGGCCGGTCGTCACCTTGACCGGGAGGTCGGCGACCCGGGCGCGGAAGCTCTCGTAATGGGCGGGGTCGGAGATGCAGGCGACCGGCGGGCGGAACCGGCGGACCTGCTCTTCCAGCAGGGCTTCGTTCTGATGGGCCGAGAGACCGTAGACGGCAAAGCCGCCCGCCTCGCAGACCTCGAGGGCCTGGCGGCCGATCGAGCCGGTCGAGCCCAGTATCGTGACCTTTTTGGAGGGGTTATCCATCCTGAAAACATCCTTTCGTTGTACAGCCAAAAAGCCCCGGTGCAGGTGCGGCCCGGGGCTTTGGGGAGTCGGTTAAATTGTCAGAATCGGGAAAAGCCGGACAAACAGGCAGACGGCCGGCGCGACGAAGATAAAGCTGTCAAACCGGTCCATCACGCCGCCGTGGCCGGGCATGATCTTGCCGAAGTCCTTGATCCCCCGCTGCCGCTTGATGACCGAGGCGGTCAGGTCGCCGGCGATGCTGATAAGCGAACAGACAGCCGCGAGGAGGGCGATGAGCGCCCAGTTAAACTGGAGCTCTGCCCCCGCCCCCTGCCGGCAGAGGCCGTAGAGCCAGCAGGCGAGGAGCGAAAAAGCGACACAGCCGGCTACCCCGCCGACTGCCCCCTCAATTGTTTTATGGGGGCTGATCTGGGGGCACATCTTGTGCTTCCCGAAGGCCCGCCCGGCAAAATAGGCGCAGGAATCAGAAATCCAGGCGGCGATGCAGCAGAGGAGCATATACAGAAGCCCATCTTCATACTGGTCCCGCAGCCGCACAATACAGGAAAGCGCCGCCGGTACCGAGGCCGAGAGGAAAAAAGATACCGCAACCGCCTCAAAACGGATTTCATTGTGGCGCCAAAGCAGCATCCCGACCAGCAAAACAAGATACAAAAGGGTGATATACCCCGCTGCCCCTTCCGGCATCATCCCGAAAAAAGGGATCAGAAAACCGTACAGGACCGAAAAAACAAGGACCGCTTTCGACCCCACATACCCGGTGGCGTGCAGCAGCTCAAAGACTGCCATGCCGGCAATCAGGCCAACGGCAATATTTAAAACCACCGTCTGGTAGCAGGCAAAAACCGCCGCCAGCAGCACCAGGGCCACAGCAGCCGAAATCAACCGTTGCTTCATACTGTAAAAAGACCTGCCTTTCCGTTATCCGCCCTTTAACTGTCCGCTTCCGACAGGCCGCCGAACCGGCGGGAACGGGAGCGGTATTCCGCCAGGGCCTCATCCAGCATCGCCGGCTTGAAATCCGGCCAGAGGACACCGGACATAAACACATACTCGGAATAGGCGGTCTGCCAGAGCAGGAAGTTACTAAGCCGGTACTCGCCGCTGGGGCGGATCAGCAGGTCGACGTCCGGGATCCCGGCGGTGTAGAGGTACCGGGAGAAGACCGCCTCGTCGACCGCGCCGGGGGAAAGTTTGCCGGCGGCGGCGTCTTCGGCAATCCGCCGGGCTGCCTGCGCGATTTCCGCCCGGCCGCCGTAGTTGATCGCGAGGATCAGGGTAAGGCCGGTGGCGTTCCGGCTCTGCTCTTCGGCCCGCCGCATCTTCGCCTGGATATCGTCGTCGAAAACCGTCCGGTCGCCGATAAAGAGGACCCGGATGTTTTCCTTCCGGTAGTTTTCCATCTCGTCGAGGTAGTTCCGCAGAAGGGCGATGATCGAGTCGATCTCGTCCTTCGGGCGCTTCCAGTTTTCGGTCGAAAAGACGTAGGCGGTCAGGTACTTCAGGCCGATTTTGTTCGCGTAACGGGCGATTTCCTTAAAGGCGTTGGCGCCGGCCCGGTGGCCCATCTTGCGGGGAAGGCCGCGCTTGCGGGCCCAGCGGCCGTTCCCGTCCATGATGATGCCGACATGGGCCGGCAAACCCTGCTTCTCTGCCATCAGATTTCCTGGATCTCCTTAATCTTTTTATCGGCCATCGCATCGGCCTCTTTGACGTACTTGTCGGTGACCTTCTGGATCTCCTTCTCGCCGTCCTTGACGTCGTCTTCGGTGATCTCGCCGTTCTTCTTCTGGGCTTTGAGCTTATCCATCGCGTCGCGGCGGATGTTCCGGAGGGCGATCTTGCCGTCCTCCGCCATCTTGTGGACTTCCTTGGCCAGCTCGCTGCGGCGCTCGGAGGTCATCGGCGGGAAGACGAGGCGGATGACGCTGCCGTCGTTGTTGGGGTTGATGCCGAGGTCGGAGGTCTGGATCGCCTTTTCAATGCTCTTTAAGGTGGAGCGGTCCCAGGGGGAGATCATCAGGGTGCGGGGGTCCGGGACGCTGATGGCGGCCATCTGGTTTAAGGGGGTGGGGGTGCCGTAGTACTCGACGGTGATCCGGTCAAGGACCGCGGGGTTGGCGCGGCCGGCGCGGATGGTGTTGAAGTTTGAATTCAAGGCGGCAAGGGCCTTCTGCATCTTTTCTTCAGCTTTTTTGGTTTCGGGTTTCATAAGGTTATCCTCACTTTCAGCCTTTCCGGTAACGGGAAAGGAATATATTCATCAAGACTGTCGAAAAACGAGTTTTTCGACAGGATAACATCCGGTCTGCATGCCTCCCTGCGGTCGACACTTGCCCGGATCAAGGTATTTTTTCCGCCGTACATGCCGCCGGAAAAAATGTGATTTAATTTTTGCAGCACGTCGGAAAGTTGTTTATCCTCCAGTGGGACTTTTTCGACAAGCTGTTCATCATTGTTATTCGGGCAGGACGAGGGTGCCGATCTCTTCCCCGCGGACGGCGCGGACGATGTTCTGGGGGTCGGAAAGGTCGAAGACCAGCATCGGGAGGTGGTTATCCTTGCACATCGAGGCCGCCGTCGCGTCCATGACGCCGAGGCTCCGGTTTAA
>DVHA01000271.1 GCA_018712425.1 Candidatus Faecivivens stercoravium
TGGAGGAGGAAGTAGTCGAGGATTCCGAAGTGGTGGATTCCGAGCCGCTGTCCGAAGGGGTGCTTGTCTCTTCCGAAGTCGAGCAGGACGCGAGGGACGCGACGATTGAGGCTGCCATCAGCATGGCGAGGAGCTTGCGGGATTTCATAGGTTATACCTCCTGTTTTCTGGTTTATTTGCAGGCCGGGGATCCTCCCCGACCTTGGGTACGGGTTAAAATCAGGCTTTGATTGCGCCGATCATGATACCTTTTGTGAAGTATTTCTGAAGGAAGGGGTAGACGCACATGACGGGGACCATTGTCGCGATAACCGCCGCCATTTTGATTGCGTCGGTAAAGTTTTGTTCGCCGACGTCGACCATTGTCGAAGCGGTGTCAACCACCTGCGAGTCCATAACGATCGAGCGGAGCACCTGCTGGAGCGACTGCCAGTTGTTGGAACGCAGGAAGATCATCGACTGGAAGTATTCGTTCCATAGCTGGACGGCGACAAACAGGACGACGGTCGCGAGGATCGGCTTGGAGAGCGGGAGGACAATCCGGAAGAGGATGGTCCATTCATCCGCCCCGTCGAGGTTGGCCGATTCCATCAGCGCCTCCGGCAGCGAACAGAAGTAGTTGTAGATGAGGATCATGTTAAAGGTGTTCATCCCCTGGGCCAGGATAACCGACCAGATGGTGTTGGTCAGCCCCAGGTCTTTCATGACTAGGTAGAGCGGGACAATGCCGCCGTTGAAGATCATCGTGAAGAGGATCAGCATGAAGAGCAGGCGCCGTCCCGGCCAGCCTTTGCGGCAGAGGGCGTAGGCGAGCGTGCAGCAGAGGACGAGGTTTAACGGCACGCCGACAATCAGGTAGCAGATCGTCGTCTTGTAGCCGACGAAGATGCGGTTGTCTTTAAACAGCTCCTGGTAGGCGTCCAATACCGGCTCCTTCGGCCAGATGACCCAGGTCGACTGCATATACTCCTTATAGGAGGTAAAGGAAATCGCGATGACGTTGAAGAAGGGGATCAGGATACACAGCATCCAGACGGTCAGGACGATAATCAGGATCCAGTCCATCAGCTCGAAACGGTCTTTTCCGAATTTGTGCTTTTTTGCGGGTTGTGCAGCGGTCATAATCGGTTTCTCCTTTCTTTGTTGCTACGGGGCCTTTTAGCCGAACAGCCCGGTGCCGCCCATCATCTTGGAGCCCTTGTTGGCGATGACCAGGAGGGTCATATTGATAATCGAACGGAAGAGGGAGACGGCGGTCGAGAAGCCGAAGTCGGTCGAGGCGGTGAAGGTGATCCGGTAGATGTACATATCCAGCACCTCGGCGACGTTTTTGGTGGCGGCGTTAGAGAGGTTGAAGATCTGGTCGAAGCCGGCGGTCATCAGGTTGCCGGTCGTCATGATGAAGAGGACCGAAATGGTCGGCAGGATGTTCGGCAGCGTCACATGCCAGATCCGCTGCCAGCGGGTCGCGCCGTCGATCTCCGCCGCCTCGTACTGGTCCTGGTCGATGCCGGATATCGCCGAGAGGTAGATGATCGAGGAGTAGCCGGCCGATTTCCAGATGTCGGTGATGTAGAGCATCGGCTGGAAAAGGGCCTCGCTCCCGAGGAAGTTGATGGTCGAAAGGCCCATCGCCGACAGGGCGCTGTTGACCAGGCCGTCGACCGAAAGGAGGTTGGTCATGATCGAGGCGACGATGACCCAGGAGAGGAAGTGGGGGAAGGTGAAAACGGTCTGCATCACCTTTTTATACCGCCCGACCCGGAGTTCGTTGAGCATCAGCGCCAGGAGGATCGGCGCCGGGAAGTTGATCAGCAGCCGGCCGAAGTTGATGACCAGCGTCCGCCCGACCGAGCGCCAGAAGTACATGTCCCGGAAGACCGCTTCAAAGTTCTGGAACCCGCACCAGGGGGACCCCCAGATGCCGATCTTCGCCTTGTAGGTCTTGAAGGCCAGCTGCAGGCCGGCCATCGGGTAGTAGGCAAAGACGATGTACCAGATGAGCGCCGGGATGATCAGGATGTAGATCTGCCAGTACTTGCGCATGTTGATCGCCACTTTTTGCAGGCCGGTCGCCTGGGCGGCGGTGACCGCCTTTTTGGTTTTTGCAGTTGCAGCCAAGTGTACCACTCCTTGTCGTCAAAGGTCCGATGTGCTGAAAATCATTCATTTCCCGCACCAATTTTGTTGTTTCTATCATAATAGTTTTTTCACATTTTGAAAAGAGACGATCTTCGGATTCTCTCGGACGATTTTCGGATGATTTGATCTCCGCTATTGTCCGGATTATAGGAAATATGCTACAATACATGTGGACAAATATGAAAAAAACGTCAGAAGTTTGTCAAACAGGAGGCAGGATGGGTATATGAGGGCAAAGAAAAAAGCCCCGGGAAAGGGCTTTTCGCTGCGGGCAAGCCTTGTGCTGGCCCTGGGATTGGTGCTGGCGGCGCTGCTTGCCGTCATGGGCTATTATATTTTCGGCGTCCGCGATACCGCCCGCCGGCAGGCGGAAGAGAGCTTCCAGAACCTGACGGAAGCCTCCCGGGCCCAGCTGGAGCGGCTTTTGGAGACCTCCCAGAAGGCCGCCCAGACCGCCTCCTATTCGGCGGCGTCCCAGCGGTTCCTCCTTTCGGAAATTCCGGGGGACGTCATCGACGCCAAATCGCTCGCGGCCGATGTGATGGACTATGTGGAGACGCTGGGGGACGGCTTTGTGGACATCGTCCTCCTGTCGGTCCGGGGCCGGAAGCTGTCGGCCACCAATTCTTATACGGATATTGTCCGGGAAGCGATGGCACAGTCGGGCATCGGCGAAGACTTGACCTTTACCCAGCCGGTGTATTCACCGGTCATCGAGGCGGACGGGAAGCAGTATATCGTCTATCTGACCCCTGTCTACGGCAGCATCGACGGTTACCGCTACCGCCAGAACCCGATTTTGTGCGGGGTCGTTTACGACGTCGAGACGCTTTCCGGCAGCCTGATCCCCGCCAGTTACGAAGCGGGGACAGCCTTCCTTTCCGCCGGGACAGAGGTTTTCGGCGGGACGCGGCCGCTGGCCAAAGCGGAAGAAAACGCCCTCCCGGAGATCGCGGAGGGCGTCGGTTCGCTGTTTATCGGCGGGGAACGGTATCTGACCGGGCGGGTGACGGTGGAAGGGCCGGAATGGGAACTGATCTACCTGGTGCCGGAGTCGGCGGCGGTGTCCGCCATCGACCAGATGCGCAGCCTGGTTGTGATGCTGATCCTCCTGACGGCGCTCCTGTCGCTGGCGGTGATGGTCGGGATTCTGCTGGGGGTCCGGCGGGATATCGGGAGGCTCAGCGAAGATATTGCCGGGCTGGGAACCGTGTCCGGCCCCGTCCGCCAGCCGGCGATGAAGGAGCTGCGGCCGGTATCGGGGGTGCTGAACGAGACGATGGAGCGGCTGCAAAACGCCATGCAGGAAGAAAAGCGGCTGACCCGGCTCACCTATGAGGCCGAGCTTGCCCAGTCCCGGGCGGAGATGCTCGCCTACCGCAGCCAGATCAACCCCCATTTCCTCTTCAACACCCTCGAGTCGGCCCGGTCGCTGGCCCACCGCTACCACGCGGCGCCGGTGGAGCAGCTGGTCGGCGGGATGTCGCAGATGTTCCGCTACTCGATCTACGCCCCGCCGATTGTCCCGCTGGAGGAGGAGCTGGGGCAGCTGGGGGGCTACCTCGCGGTGATGGAGGTGCGGTTCCCCGGCCGGTTTGCCGTACTGGAAGACATTGCCCCCGAAACCCTCGACTGGCCGGTGCTGCCGATGCTGCTCCAGCCGCTCTGCGAAAACGCCCTGACCCACGCCTTTAACGGCCGCCGGGGGAAACTGCTGGTCCAGACCTTTGTGGAGGCCGGACGCCTCCACGTCCGGATTGCCGACAACGGCAAAGGCATTAGCGAGGAACAGCTCCGGCAGATCCTCTGGAAGATGAAGAATACCGACGGCGAGACGGCCGACGTAGCCGAAAAGGAATGGGATTTCGGCGTCCCGAAGGGGAGCATCGGCCTGCCGAATATCTACCGCCGTTTAAAGCTCACCTTCGGCGACCATGCCCACCTGCTCCTTCGCTCGAAGGAGGGGTATTACACCGTCGCCGAACTGGTCATCCCCCGGGGGCATATCCGGGCGGAACGGCTGGGGTGATTCAGCTGCGGGTCCATTTTTCCTTCCGGTAGAGTTCCGGCGGCAGGCCGGTCTCCGCCTTGAAATGCCGCCCGAAATAGGAGTAATCGGTATAGCCGCAGCGGGTTGCGATTTCCCGGAGGGTCAGGCTGCTGTTTGCCAGCAGCCGCTTTGCCCGGTGGAGGCGGATCCGTTTCAGAAACCCCAGCACCGTTTCCCCCGCCTGCTTTTTAAAAAGGTCGCAGATGTAGGTCTCGCTCAGGTAGAACTGCCCGGCCAGCAGTTTGAGGCCCAGGTCCTCCCCCATATGCTCCCAGAGGTAAAACTGGATATCGGCGGCGCTGACGGGTGTTTTCCCGGCTTTCCCGCCTTCCGGTTCCGGCGCGAACCGGAACCCGCCGTCCAGGGAGGCGAAGGCCGTACGGATCAGCCGCCAGCTGTCGGAGAAGTCCGGTTCCGGCCGGCTCTCCCCGGTATCCGGCGGCAGGGAAGTGCACTTTTCCGTCGTCAAAATCCCGGCAAACGTCCCAAACCGGATCGGCTGGCAGTACCCTTTTATGGTGTTTTGCAGCGAAAAGACCGCAGGGGAGTCTGAAAGGATTAAAAAGCTAGGCTCTGCCCCCTCCCCCTGGGTTGATGGAAAGGCCGGGTTTTTCTCATCTATCAGCAATACTGGGGCCTTTTTCTGCACCGGGCGGCGGGTCCTGTCCAGCTTGGCCCGCAGGAGGGAGGCCGCTTCCCGCACATCCCGTTCATTCAGCGGCTTTAGCAGGTAGTGGACGGCCGACAGCCGGATGGCCTCCCTGGCCACCTCAAAATCGGAATAGGCGCTGACGATGACGCACTCGGCCGGGACCGGGATTTCCCGGATCTGCCGGATCATCTCAAGCCCCGACATATCCGGCATCCGGATGTCGGTGACGACCGCGTCCGGCTGATGGATCTGGGCGGCCAGGATCCCGTCCCGCCCGCAGCCGCACCGGGCGACGACGGTAAACCCTTCCGCCTCCCAGTCGATAATCTCTTCGATGCCGGTAAGCGCCCAGGGCTCGTCGTCCACCAGCATCAGCTTATACTTTCTCTCCATCGTGTTT
>DVHA01000029.1 GCA_018712425.1 Candidatus Faecivivens stercoravium
GTTGTGGATCAGCTCCTGGATCAGGACCGTCTTGCCGACGCCGGCGCCGCCGAACAGGCCGATCTTGCCCCCCTTGGGGTAGGGTTCCAGCAGGTCGATGACCTTGATGCCGGTCTCGAGGATCTCGACGACCGGGCTCTGGTCCTCAAAGGCCGGGGCCTTGCGGTAGATGCTGGCGCGGGGGGTCCCCTCCGGGACCTCCCCTTCCCCGTCGATCGGGTCGCCGAGGACGTTGAACATCCGCCCCAGGGTATTCTGCCCGACCGGGACGGTGATGGTGCTGCCGGGGGCGGCAACCTCCATCCCGCGGTAAAGGCCCTCGGAACCGGCCAGCATGATGCAGCGGACAACGCCGTCGCCGACATGCTGGGCGACCTCCATAATCCGCTTTTCGCCATTCAGCGTGGCCGACAGCGCCTCACGGATCCTGGGAAGGGCGTCGCCTTCAAATTTAACGTCGATAACCGGTCCGGAAATCTGTACAATTTTTCCGATTTTCACGTTTATGACCATTCCTTTCTGCAAATCCTCCGGCTGACGGCCGGAGGGGCGCGGGAAAAGGGTTACCCTTCCGTCCCGCGCATGGCGCGCTGGGCTTTCGCCGCCCGCTGGGCGCGCTGGGCCTTGGCACCGGCCGATACCTCGGTAATTTCCTGGGTAATGGCCGCCTGGCGCACCCGGTTGTACTCCAGCGACAGCTCGGACAGCAGCTTCTCGGCATTCTTGTTGGCCGCGTCCATCGCGGTCATACGGGCATTCTGCTCACTGCAAAAGCTGTCGATCAGGGCACTGTAGATATAGCCCGAGACGTAGCTCTGGATGATGCTGTTTAAGACCACTTCCACCGACGGGACAAATTCCAGCGGCTCGTTCATCGCCTTCTCCTTGGTATGGGAGGGGGTGGCGAAGGTCGAGCGGTGGAAGGGCAGCAGCCGGAAGCCGTTGGCCTCGGAGGAGATGCTGCTTTTCAGGTCGGTGTAGATGATGAAGATCTTGGCAAAATCCCCTTTTTCAAACCGCTCCAGCAGGATCGAACTGATCTCCCGCGCCCGGTCCATCGTCGGGTTCTGGGCGGTGTAGAGGAAACTCTGTTCAATCGGGATCTTATGCTGGGTGAAGTAGTGGCGGCCGTACTCCCCGACGACATAGAAGACGGTGTCGGGGTGGTCCTGGCGCATCTTCTCCGCCTCTTTGAGGACGTTCTGGTTATACGCCCCGGCGAGGCCCTTGTCGGCCGTAACAACGAGGCAGGCATAGGTGCCGTCCAGAGGGTTGGTGTCGTTATCGGGCGGGTAGAAGTAGGGGGATTCGACATATTCCGCCGTGCGGAAAATCCGCTTGATCTCGGTGCCGAGGGCCTCGAAATAGGGCCTGGTGGCGTCGAGGTCGCGGCGGGCCTTGCGGAGCTTGGTCGAGGAGATCAGGTACATCGCGTTGGTGATCTTTTTGGTATCCCGGACGCTTTCAATACGGTTTTTGATTTCCTTGGTGCTCGCCATCGTTATTCACCCGCCTTTTTAGCGGCGGCAGCTTGTTTGGCCGCCATCTCCTCCTGCTGGAAAGCGTAGAGGCTGCGGTGGGCCAGGTCCATAATCGTCGAACGGTCCTCGGGGGAAAGCTGGCCGGTGGAATCAATCCGCTGGCAGAGGTCCGGGGCCTGTTCGGAGACGTCCGACAGAAGGCGGGCTTCAAACCGGCCGACCTGGTCGGGGCTGAGCTCCTGCATGATGTGCCCGAGGGCCGCCGTTAAGAGGATGACCTGCTCATGCTGGGCAAGGGGGTGGTACTGGGCCTGCCGGAGCAGGCGCATCAGCCCCTGGCCGTAAACCAGCTGGCGCTTGGTCGTCTCGTCCAGGTCGGAGGAGAACTGGGTGAAGACTTCCATCTCGCGGTACTGGGCGAGGTCGAGGCGGATGGTGCCGGCCGCCGACTTCATCGCCCGGGTCTGGGCGGCGCCGCCGACACGGGAGACCGACAGGCCGACGTTGACCGCCGGGCGCTGGCCGGAGAAGAAGAGGCTGCTCTCGAGGAAGATCTGGCCGTCGGTGATCGAGATGATGTTGGTCGGGATATAGGCGGAGACGTCGCCCGCCTGGGTCTCGACGATCGGCAGAGCGGTCATGCTGCCGCCGCCCTTCTCGTCCGAAAGGTGGGCCGAACGTTCCAGCAGACGAGAATGGAGGTAGAAGACGTCACCGGGGTAGGCTTCACGGCCGGGGGAGCGCTCCAGGAGGAGCGACAGCGCCCGGTAGGCAATCGCGTGCTTACTGAGGTCGTCGTAGACGATCAGCACATCCCGCCCCGAATACATGAAGTACTCGCCCAGCGCACAGCCGGCGTAAGGGGCGATATACTGGAGGGAGGCGGAAGCGGAAGCCGAAGCGTTGACGACGATCGTATACTCCATCGCGCCGCGGCGGGAGAGGTTCTCCACCAGCTGGGCGACCGAAGAGGCCTTCTGGCCGATGGCGACGTAGATGCAGATGACGCCCTTCCCCTTCTGGTTCAGGATGGTGTCGATTGCAACGGCGGTCTTGCCGGTCTGGCGGTCGCCGATGATCAGCTCCCGCTGGCCGCGGCCGATCGGGAACATCGAGTCGATGGCGATGAGGCCGGTTTCCATCGGGGTGTTGACCGGCTGGCGGTCGACAATCGACGGGGCGGGCATCTCGATCGGGCGGTAGCCGTCGGCGGGGATATCCCCCTTGCCGTCGATGGGAGACCCCAGGGCGTCGACAACCCGGCCGAGGAAAGCGTCGCCGACCGGGATGCCGGCGGTGCGGCCGGTCCGGCGGACGATGCTGCCTTCGCTGATCTCTTCCGAATCACCGAAGAGGATGCAGCCGATCCGGTCGGGGGTCAGGTCCTGGACCATGCCTTTGACGCCGTTTGAGAACTGAAGGATTTCGCCGTAGGCCGCGTGTTCCAGGCCGGATACGGTCGCAATCTCGTCGCCAACCGAAAGGACCTCGCCCATCTCTTCAGCGCTGACCTCGGGAGTCCAGTTCTGGACCGTTTCGCGGATCAGCGGGATGATATTGCCGCCTGCGGGGTTTAACTTATCGAGGCTTTCCTTAAACTGGCGGAGCCTGCCGGAGATGGTCCAGTCGTAGATGTCGGAGCCAACCTCCATCTGGAAGCCGTCGGTGATCGAACCGTCCTCTTCCCAGGTGACCGGGACCTCAATCCCGCGGACCTTTTTCAGGTATTCGGAGAGCCTTCTCTTTTCGTCCTCGGTGGGAGGAAGGCTGCTGCGAATAACCGCAATCAGGTTTTCGTCGTTTTTACGCATCCGGCTCCCCCCTCTTGCCCGCATTGGCAGCGTTTAAGAACTGTTCATAGGGGCTGCCTTCCCCTTTCAGCAGCAGCTTTTCTGCCGCGGTGACGGCCAGGTCGGCCATTTCCTTCTGGGCGTCGCGGAGCATCTTGTCATGTTCCCGCTCGGTATTCGCCCGGGCTGCCTGCAGGATGCGGTCGGCTTCGTCCTTGGCGGCTTTCAGCTGCTCGCTGCGGCTTGCCTCGATCGCCTTCTGGGCATCGGCCTTTTTCTGGGCAATCTCCTGGGCAGCGCTGTCCAGCTGGCGGGTATAACTGTCCTTCAACGCCTCGGCGTCCTGGAGCTTCTGCTTGGCCTCGGAATCCATATTCTGATAATAGCTTTCCCGTTTTTCCATAAAAGCCTTGACAGGTTTGAAAAGCAGAAGGTAAAGACCGCCGGCCAGGATGGCGAAGTTTAAGAGATGCAGCAGGATCTGCTGCCAGTCGATATTCAGCGGAATGTTCATACCTTACCTCCTCCTTATTACAGGACGAAGATGATCAGGATAACGCAGAGCAGCGCGTAGATGATCGCAGTTTCGATAAAGACCAGGCCCAGCATCAGGGTTGTCCGGATCTTGCCCTCGGCTTCCGGCTGGCGGGAGATGCCTTCCGCGGACTTCGCAACGGCGTTGCCCATCGCGATCGCGCCGCCGCCGGCAGCGAGGCCGATGGCGATAGCGGTACCGAGCGCCTTGGCGGCGTCGGTGTTGTCGGGGGCAGCCGCTTCCTCCTCGACCGTCTGGCTGGCGGAAGTGGTGGTGACATCGGCGGCGTTATCGTCGCCGGCGGCAAAAGCCGGGATAATCATGACGATCATCGCGACAATCACGGCGAGAAGAAGGGCGGGCAGTACTTTCATCAGTTTGTTCATCGTTTTGCTCATGACAGTTTCCTCCAAAATAACCTTTTGATTTTAAGCGGCTTTTTTAGCCTTTTTTGCTTTTTTTACTTTATGATCCGGCTCCGAAACCTCGCCGTAATACAGGGCGGTCAGCATCGTCAGGACGTAGGTCTGGATGAGGGCGTGCAGGAGGGTGAACAGCACGCCGACCACCACCGGCAGCACAACGCTCAGCTGCACATAGTAGTAGACCAGCTCGGTGACGAGCAGCCCGCTTAAGAGGGCGCCGAACAGACGGAAGCTCATCGAGATCGGCAGCGAGAACTCCTTTAAGGTCTTGCCGATGCCGCGGACCCCGTTGCCGGCAATGCCGCCGGACATGATGACGAGGTAGGAAAGGCAGCCGATGGCGATCGCGCCGTTGACATCCGAAAGGGGCGCCGGCAGGGTAATCGGATGGCCGGCTACGGTGATCGCCTGGACGCCAAGCAGTTCAAACAGCGTCCCTACAAAAATATAACTGCCGACCGCGAAGAGGTAGACCCCGAGGAAGCCGTGCCGCCAGGGGGAATTGGACTTCGCCAGGTTGTCAAACAGGCCGACCACCTGCTCAATCAGCATCTGGAAACGGCCGGGGACAATCTTGAAGCGGGGGATCGCAAAGATCCGGATCAGCGCCGCCGCAATGAGCAGGATCCCTGTTACGACCATGCCCGAAATAAGGCCCGGGTTGACGTCTTTCAGGCCGAAGAGGCTCACTTGCCCGGTTTCGTGCAAAACGGCGTCCCGCATCGTCTCCTGGACCGTTTCGGCTTTGGGGGCCGAACCGACCAGGACGGCCGCCGCCGCCAGCAGGACGATCACGGCAATCCAGACGATGATGAAAACCTGCTTTTTCTTAGATTTCATAGGCATCTCCTTCTTGTGGAAACGGCCCGGGGATGGACTGGGCCCCGGGGCCGCAGGTTGTCCGGCCTTCCGCCGGGAAGCCGGCCGGACAGGGAGGCAGCGGTAAGCTGCCTGGGAAAGCGTGGAAATCAATTTTGTTTGCCATGGCATTGAATGTTCATTTCGCTGCCCTTAAGGCAGC
>DVHA01000272.1 GCA_018712425.1 Candidatus Faecivivens stercoravium
TTTCCTCCCCATACGGGTTTTCCGCCGTTACGGCAGTAGATGCACACCCATTTTCTTCCAGATACCGGGCCAGCCCGCCGCTGCTCTGGGCAAAAGGGATATAATACCGGTTCCCGCCGGAATGACCGGTAAACACCATCAGCAAAAAGAACATCCCGAACAGGGCCGCCCCCGCTCCAAACAGCATCTTAAACCCGCTCTGCCGTAAAAACTGCTTTTCCGCAAAGGGCGCCCGCATCTGCCGGTACCGATTCGTCATATCCGCCATTTCCAGCCCTCCTTACTCTTCCGTCCCCTTTCTAACGCCGATTCCGGCGAACGGTTTGCCGCAGATCTTCTCCAGCGCCTCATACACCGCCCGTTCTTCCCCGGCGTAGTAGGCGATCAGCTTCCCCGCCCGGTAGACCCGCCGCCGGTAGGAAAACCCCAGCGGCACGCCCCCGTCCTTCAGCCGGTCGCCGGCCGGCGCAATCCGGTGGGAAGCCTCCGCCGCCTTCCGGTGGGACGGGAAGAAGTAGACCGCCAGGAGGTTCTCGGGGAAGCTGAGCCCCATCTGCCGCTCCGCCTCCCGCACTTCCCGCTCATACTCCCGGTTTCCCTTCCAGACGAGCCAGGCCATCAGCCGTTCCTGCCCCGGCAGCTCCCCATAGGGCCCGCCGGTCAGCTTCCCGAAGGCGACGAGGGTGACCCCCTCCTGCTCCATCCGGGTGGAGAAGGCGGTGAGGTCGCCCGGCGCCCGCTCCTTCGGCGGACGGAGGGCAAAGAAGAGGCAGACCGCCGCCAGCGCCCCGGCCACAATACAGACCATCAGGTAGCCGAAATCCTTCCAGGTCACCAGCATCCGCGCCGCCGCCGCGATTTTCGACACCATTTCCGGCGAGTCCTGCCACCGCCCGTGGGCAATCGGCTCCCCGGCGTACCCGTCCAGTAGTTCGGCCACCCGTTCCTGCCCGCCGTTATAGTAAATCAGGTGATGCCCATCCTCCCAGACCCGCCGGGATTCGTCATACCCCAGCTCAATTGTCCGGAAGGTGAAAACCCCGGTGCGGACGAACAGCCGTCCACCCGACGGCGAGAGGTTTTCCGTCCATTCGTCCAGCACCGCCGGGCTGTCGGCGAAAATCATGAGGAAGCTGCGGTCCTCTTCCGGCAGATCGTCCCAGGCCCCGCCAGACAGCGTCCACCGCTGGACATGATGGACCCCGTCCATCCCGTCCCCATAGGGGTTCTCGCCGGAACCGCGCCGGACATCCGCTCCGTTTTCCTCCAGGTACTGCGCCAGTTCATTGCCGCTGCCGTACCCGCCGGGCTGGTAAACCTCCTCCCGGAACACCCACGACACCACCGCCACCAGCAAAAACAGCCCGAAAAAGAGCGCCCCCGCCCCGAACAGCCGCCGGATGCCGTGTTGTTTCAGCATCTTCTTTTCCACAAAAACCGGCCTTGTATTCATACCGCCAGCCCCCTTTCTATTCGAAAATTCGTTTTGTCCCCCTAATTCTATTATACATCCAAATTTTTGTTTTGTCAATTTGTTTTATCCACTGTCTTCCCCAAAGGCTCACCTGTCCGCTTCTTTCCCATTTCTCCCTTTGACGCCGGTCCCGGCAAACGGCCGCCCGCAGACCTTCTCCACCGCCGCGAACACCCGATCGTCCTTCCCGGCGTAGTAGACGACCATCGCCTCCCGCCGGTAGACGCCCCGCCGGATCGCGTACCCCAGCGGTGCCCGTCCCCCGGCCCGCAGCCGGTCGCCCGACGGCGCAACCGTCCCCGCCGCCTTTCTGGCCGCCCGGGCCGACGGAAAGAGGCTCGCCGCCAGCAGGTTCTCTGGGAAGGTATAGGGTGCCTGCCGTTCCGCCTCCCGCAGCCCCCGCCGCACGTCCCCGGCCGAGTACGCCGGGAGCCAGGCGTGGAAGGCCTCCTCCCCCGGAAGCCGCCCGAACGGCCCCTCGGTCACCGCCCCGCAGGGAGCCAGCGGCACCCCCGCCTTTTCCATCCGCCGGAGGAACCAGTCGGATGCCGCCGCCGGGTCCATTTTATCCGGCCGGAAGGCGAGGATGAGGAAAACTGCCGCCGCCAGCAACAGCACCGCGCAGCCGATATAATCTTCCGCGTGGCCCCACTGGACAAACCAGTCCCACCGGCTGGCGAACGACCCGTCCGGCGCCGGCGGGTCAACTTCCCGGCCGTCGGCCACCGGTTCGCCGAACAGCCGCTCCAAAAGACTCTCCACTTCCGGGTTCCCGCCGTCATAATAGACGGCCATCGCGTAGACATAAAGGATGTTGCCTGACTGGATCGAAAGGTTATCCAGCCAGACCCGCCGGTTCTCGTCCGGCGGCAGTTCGGTGATCTCCCAGCCAAACGGCCCGGTCCGCCGGGTGAGCCGCGCCCCCGACGGGGAGATCTCCTCCTCATAGACCGCCCGGCGGCCGTTCCCCGGGCCGCCATAGTACAGGGCGGTCACCGTCCGCTCCTCCGCCGGAATCTGATCCAGCCCCGCCGACCCCAGCGTCACCCGGTCGGCCGCCGACGCCTCCAGCGCCCCGCCGTAGGGGTCCTCCCCCGGCGCAAACGCCAGCCTGACCGGCGAAAAGACGTCCGAGAGCCCCGCCCGGAATGATTCGAGCGCGCCCGCCGACAGCTCCCGGCTCTCCTCCCCGCCGAAAATCCCGACGACCGCCATCAGCGCCGTCGCCGCGCACAGCGCCGCCAGCGCCAGAAACAGCCGCCGGAAATACCGCGGCTCCCGCACCCCTTTCATCGCCGGTCACTCCCGGCTGGGCTTGCTGTCCGGCTCGGAGGCGGGGTCGATTTCCGGGTCTTTCCGGGAACGGCGCTTCAGGACATGCAGCGGGTCCCAGGCTGCCAGAACCAGCAGCACCGCCGCCGCAATCCCCCAGACCGCCGCCCAGACCCCCTGCCCGTAGGAGCAGAGCACCAGCACCCCGACAAACCCGGCGAAGAGGATGACCGCCAGGACGCCCATTTTCAGATTCACCTTGCCAATCGCCCGTTCGTCGCCGTTCCAGCGGATGTTGAGGGCGTTATCCCATTTCAGATACATAAAAATCTCCTTTCCGAATTGACGAAAAGGGCCCGCCGGAATTTCCGGCAGACCCGCTCTCTGCCCGTCGCGGGCCATTTTTCATCGTTTCAGCTCTTCGGGGGCTTCCCCGTCCAGCCGCCAGTCGGCGCGGCTGTGCTTTTTCAGGACCCGCGCCGGGTCCCACAGCGCCAAGACAAAAAGCGCCGCCGCCAGCGCGCCAACCCCCAGCGCCCACCGGTTTTCACCGAAGGCG
>DVHA01000030.1 GCA_018712425.1 Candidatus Faecivivens stercoravium
CATTCGATATTGTTTAATTTTCAAGTTCCTCATCTTCGCTACCGGCAGACCGGTTCGCGACGCTGTCTCGTTGACAGCTTATTTATTCTACCACAGCTTTTTCCATTTGTCAAGAGGTTTTTGAAAATTTCTTTTCGGAAGTTTTCGAAGCACTCCGCGCTCCTCAGCTTCCGCAAAGCTTTCAAAGTCCTCTGGACACTGGGTTTGTGGGCTGTCCGGAGCGGTTCGCTCGCGACAGCTTGTATATGTTACCACAGCTGGAAGAAAATGTCAATAGCAAAAATCCAAACTGGGATATTGCATTTTTTTATTCTTCAATCCAAGATGAAACTGTTCTTTTTGTCAAATTGTCCGATAGAAGAAACAAAAGGTTTCAATCTGGTTACAATAAACCCGAAAATTGCCTTGTTATTTTTTAATAAAGGATAAATTTTCCGGCTTCTTTTACCGACCAGTTGTAAAAACTCGTTTTTCCCCTTGCCAATTTTCCGTACAAACCCTATAATAAAATTACAATAAGCACACTGTGCGAAAGGATGAAAAAAATGACTGAGTACACAAGGCCCCTGGAAGAGCTGGTCCGCCAGCTCCATTCCGATCCCCACCGCGGGCTGGATGCGTCGCAGATTGACGCGCTGCGCAGCCAGTACGGGGAAAACCGCTTGCAGGAAAAGAAAAAAGCGGGCTTTTTCACCCGCTTTTTACAGCAGTTCAAGGACGTCATGATCCTCATCCTGCTGGCAGCCGCGGCGATTTCGTTTATTGTCGCCTGTGTCCAGCAGGAACCGTCGGAATTCTTTGAACCGCTCCTGATCCTGGTCATTGTCGTCTTAAACGCCATCCTCGGCGTCTTACAGGAAAGCAAAGCCGAAAAGGCGCTGGAAGCACTGAAAAACATCTCGGCGCCCCACGCTCGCGTCGTCCGGGGCGGGACGGAACAGGTAATCGACGCCTCCCAGCTGGTCCCCGGCGATATTGTCAAGCTGGAAGCCGGCGACTTCATCCCGGCGGACGGGCGGCTGATCCAGGCGGCCAGCCTCAAGTGTGAGGAATCCGCCCTGACCGGCGAATCGGTGCCGGTAGAGAAAGACTCCTCCGCTTCTATTGAAGAGAATGCGCCGCTGGGCGACCGGATCAACATGGTCTACTCGGGGTGCAGCGTCTCCTACGGCTCGGCGACCGCCATCATCACCGCCACCGGCATGAAAACCGAGATGGGCAAGATCGCGGGGCTGTTAAACAATGAAACCGAAGAGTCCACCCCGCTCCAGCAGAAGCTGGCGAAACTGGGCAAATACCTCGGCGTCGTCGCGCTGATCGCCTGCGCGATTATCTTTGTCATCGGGCTGTTCAACGACATCCCGCCGCTGGACATCTTTATGACCTCCGTTTCGCTGGCGGTTTCGGCCATCCCGGAAGGACTGCCGGCGATTGTCACCATCGTCCTTTCCCTCGGCGTCCAGCGGATGGTCAAGAAAAACGCGATTATCCGGCGGCTGCCGGCGGTCGAGACGCTGGGCAGTGCCTCGGTTATCTGCTCGGATAAGACCGGCACCCTCACCCAGAACCGGATGACGGTCATGCAGGTCTGGGTGGACGGCGAAGACGCCCCGGAAAAGATGGACGCCCTGTCGGAAGGCGGGGTCAAGCTTCTCCAGTACGGGACCCTCTGCTGCAACGGCACCGTCAACATCGAAGACGGCAAAGAGACCCACATCGGCGACCCGACCGAAACCTCAATTGTCCTGGCGGCCCTGAAAAACGGCTGGAGCCGGGAAAAACTGGAAGAACTCTACCCCCGGGTCGGAGAACTGCCCTTTGACTCCGACCGTAAGCTGATGACCACTGTCATGCGGGACGGCGGGAAATACCTTGTCGTCGTCAAAGGCGCTTACGACGTGATGGTCAGCCGCTGCACCGCCGGGAACATTCCGAAAGCCGACGGCATATGCAACCAGATGAGCGAACAGGCGCTGCGGGTGCTGGCGGTCGGCTACAAGTATATCGACACCCTCCCCGAAACCCTCACCTCGGAGGAATTGGAACAGGGCCTCACCCTGCTGGGCCTCGTCGGCATGATCGACCCGCCCCGTGAAGAGGTCCGCCCGGCGGTCCAGACCTGCCTCAAGGCCGGCATCCGCCCGGTCATGATCACCGGCGACCATGTCGTCACCGCCGCCGCCATCGCTCGCGACCTCGGCATCATGCACGAGGGGGACAAGGCGGTCACCGGCGCCGAGCTGGACGCGATGGACGAAGCGGCGCTGGACGCCCAGGTGGAGGATATCGCCGTCTATGCCCGTGTATCCCCTGAAAACAAGATCCGCATCGTCAAAGCCTGGCAGCGCAAAGGGCAGGTCGTCGCGATGACCGGCGACGGGGTCAACGACGCCCCCGCCCTGAAGGCGGCCGACATCGGCTGCGCGATGGGCATCACCGGCACCGACGTCGCCAAAGGGGCCGCCGACATGACCCTGACCGACGACAACTTCGCGACCATCGTCGACGCCGTCCGGGAAGGGCGGGGCATCTACGCCAACATCCGCAAGGTCGTCGGCTTCCTCTTGGGGACCAACATCGGCGAGATCCTCACCGTCTTTATCGCGATGATCCTCTGGCACGAGTCCCCGCTCCTTTCGATGCAGCTTTTGATGATCAACCTCGTCACCGACAGCCTCCCGGCCATCGCGCTGGGGATGGAAGCGGTCGAAGACGGGGTCATGCTCCAGAAACCGAAGCCGAAAAACGAGGGCATCTTCGCCCATGGCCTGGGCATCCAGGTGGTGGCGCAGGGCTTTATGTTCGGCATCCTGACCCTCATCGGCTATCAGCTGGGGTTCCAGTACGGCGGCGACCACGCCGGCCAGACGGTCGCGTTCATGGTGCTGGCCCTCTCCCAGGTGGTGCAGGCCTACAACATGCGTTCCGGCCACTCCCTCTTCCAGATCGGGCCGTTTACCAATAAGCGGCTGAACCAGGCGGCGCTTGTCTCGGTCCTGCTGGTGGCGCTGGTCATGTTCACCCCCCTCTCGATCCTCTTCGAGATGGTCTACCTCCCCTGGCAGCTCTATCTGGCGGGCCTCGGGCTGGCGCTGGTGCCGCTGGTGGTCATGGAAATTGCCAAGGCGATCGGGCTGGTGCGGTATCACAAACATTAAAACCGGATTTTACCAAAAGATTACCTCTACTTTCCCATATTTGTGAACACAGCCGGAGCCTTTTGTGGTATAATAAACAAAAGGCTCCGGTTTTTTGCCGTCCAAAACTCATATCTTTCTGAAAGGAGACCCCCCATGCCCGCAACCTACGCCCATTTCCGTTTCGGACGGGAGGTGCTGCGCCGGCTCTCCCCGGAGACCCGGGAAGCCATCACCCCCCGTATCCAGCTCTACCACATCGGCCTCCACGGTCCCGACATCTTCTTCTACTACCATCCCCTCTCGAAAAACCCGGTGCAGGCCCTGGGCGGCCAGCTGCACCTCCTCTCCGGCCGGGAGATTTTCACCCGGATGGAGGCGGTGCGGGACCGCTATCCGGCGGACAGCCGGCGGGGGCTGGACGCTTATATCTTCGGCTTCATCTGCCACTACGCCCTCGACTCCTCCGCCCACGGCACCGTCTACAAAGGCATCAAAGAGACCGGCGCCTCCCACACGGCGATCGAGTCGGACTTCGACCGGGCGCTGCTCTTAGAGGACGGGTTTGAACCGGCGGGGCAGCCCCTCGCCGGACACATCGTCCCCTCGGTCGGGAACGCCGCCGTCATCAGCCGGTTTTTCCCCACTATCACCGCGAAAGAGGTGGAAAAGTCCCTTTCGTCGATGCGGTTTTTCCACAGCCTCCTGTTGGCGCCGGGGAAAGGGAAGCGGGGACTGCTGGGGCTGGGGCTGTCGGCCGCCGGGAAAGCGGAATCAATCGGCGGGATGATCGTCCAGCCGGAGCCGAACCCTGCCTGCGCCGCCGTCACTGAAACGCTGCGGGAAAAGTTCGAGGAGGGGCTGCCGCTGGCGGTTCAGCTCATCGAGACGGCCTTCACTCCCGGCTGGCTGTCGGACGGGCGGATGGAGCTGGATTTTGAGTCGGACAGGCACTAAGACACGCCGCAATCGGCGATGGCGCCAAAGTTACAAGGAAACGTGCGGCATCTGAAGTTTAGGATCGACCCCTTTTTAAATGGGTCGCGGGAGTGGAGAGGGCAGAGCCCTTTCCCAGGCACCCACTTCCCGTACTTCCGAAGCTGACCACAGCTTTGCCACTGATAACGAAGCGTGCGCAGCACCCAAAACATAATCCAAAAGCAAAATAACAAATAAAGGATGGATAACCATGAAAGCACTGCTGTCAGCCAAACTGACCAAAGCAGAAAAATACTGGATCCTTTACGACGTCGGCAACTCGGCCTTCACCCTGCTGATTTCGACGATCATGCCGATCTACTTCAACTACCTCGCCGAGAGTGCCGGGCTGTCGGAGGTCGACTACCTCGCCTTCTGGGGGTATGCCGCTTCAGTCTCCACCCTGCTGGTGGCGTTCATCGGGCCGGTGGCCGGGTCGTTCGCCGACGGGAAGGACTTTAAAAAGCCGGTCTTTGTGACGGCGCTGGCGGTCGGGTGCATCGGCTGCCTGGCGCTGGGGCTGGCGCAGCAGTGGCTGGTCTTCCTCGTGATCTTTGTCATCGCCCGGGTGGGGTATTCCTCCAGCCTGGTCTTTTACGACTCGATGCTCTCGGACATCACCACCCCCGACCGGATGGACAACATCTCCTCCCAGGGGTACGCCTGGGGGTATATCGGCAGCTGCATCCCCTTTGTCCTCTGCCTTTTAGTGGTGCTGACGACCGGCGTCACCGGGCTGTCGATGGGGACGGCGATGATGGTCGCCTTTATCATCGTCGCGGCCTGGTGGGCCGGCTGCTCGCTCCCGCTCCTCAAAATCTACAAGCAGAAGCACTTCGTCGAGCGGCAGCCGGGGGCGGTGAAAGCGAGTTTTGTCCGGCTGGGGAAAACCCTCGCGGGGCTGAAAAACGAGCGGCATATCCTCCTCTTCCTCGTCGCCTTCTTCTTTTACATTGACGGGGTCTACACGATCATCGACATGGCGACCGCCTACGGCTCTGCGCTGGGGCTGGACAGCACCGGCCTGCTGCTGGCGCTGCTGGTGACCCAGATTGTCGCCTTCCCCTGCTCGATCATCTTCGGGCGGCTGACCAAAAAGTTCAAGGCGTCCGCCCTCATCACCGTCTGCATTATCGCCTACACCGGCATCGCCCTCTTCGCGATGGTGATGTCGGAGCAGGCCCATTTCTGGTTCCTGGCGGTCTGCGTTGGGATGTTCCAGGGCGGGGTGCAAGCCCTTTCCCGCAGCTGGTTTGCGAAGATTGTCCCGCCGGAGAAGTCGGGGGAATACTTCGGGCTGATGGACATCTGCGGCAAGGGCGCCTCGTTCATGGGCACCGCGATTGTCAGCGCCGTCTCCCAGGTGAGCGGCAACATCAGCACCGGCGTCGGGATGATCGCCATCCTGTTTGTCGTCGGGCTCGTTCTCTTCCGGGTCGCGGTCAAGGCAACCCCCGGGGCCAAAGAGGGCAATCCCCATTCCTAACCAAATTTTCCACTTTCTTCACACACTTTTCCCCAGCAGGTGAATAAAAACTCCCCTTCCAGACTGGTTTTCCACCGCCTGGAAGGGGAGTTTTTCACGCTTTCCACTTACTTTTTCACATTCTCTTTGAAGATCGGGCCGTTTTCCTTCTCATACGCCTCGATGCAGCGCCGGATTAACACCAGCACCTGCCCGTTCGCCGACCTTCCCTCATAGTCCGCGACGACATGGAGCTTGTGGAGCATTTCTTCGTCAATACGGATGGAAAAATTCTTTATAGCCATAAAATGAGCTCCCTTCACCATCATTCTGTATTTATTTTGCGCTCATTTTATGTTATAATGTGCTTGCCGAAGGCAAAATATTTTCAAAATACGTCTTTTCAAAATTTAAAATAGACGTATTTTACATCTTTGAAAGGAGTTTTTACCATGTACGAAAACGAAGAGAAAAACGGAAACAAGGAAATGAGCCTGCTCGAGGACCTGTTCTACGGCGGCATCCGCCCCTGCGACAGCTTCCAGCCCGATACCCCCGACATCCGCCGCCTGACCGATGAGGTCAACCGGCTGTATGAGGCTATCCGGGGCTTGCTGCCGAAGGATGACCAGCACCTGATCGACGACATGATGAACAGCCAGATGTTCCTGACAACCGACAACGTCGCCTGCGCCTTCGCCGAGGGGTTCCGGCTGGGGGTGAAAATGTCGGCGGAGGTATGGGGAAAGTAAAAGCCCCGGTGCGGGGCCGGGGCTAAATTTGTTGAGATTCTTTTTTGAGTATCTTTTGGGTGCTGCGCACGCTTCGTTATCAGTGGCAAAGCTGTGGTCAGCTTCGGAAGTACGGGAAGTGGGCGCCTGGGAAGGGGCTCTGCCCCTTCCATTCCCGCGATTTTTTGAAAAAATCGAGTAAAACTTTTAATTTTGCGCACGTTTCTTTGTCGCTTTAACACCAGCACCGATTTCTACGTTTTACACTACTCGGCGTCTGTCTCGCCGGCCGTCACCGGTTCAGGCGGCGGGGACTCCGGCAGCTTTTTCTTCCGGGTGTCCGCCCGCATACTCTTAATAAATCCCGCTACAATCACGCAGACGATAATCATAATCGGGAAGGCGGCGCAGATTGACAGCGTTTGCAGAAGCGACAGGGTCGACTGGTTAAAGAGCAGCGCAATCGGCAGCACGATAAAGACGGCGCTCCAGAAAATCCGCAGCTTTTTGCCCGGTTCCTCGTCCTGGCCGATATTCTTGACCGAATAGGAGGCGATGACCATCGTCAGCGCGTCGAATGTGGAGGCGTAAAAGGCGACCATCGCCAGAATCAGCACCACCATCGCGATTTCCGGGATCGGCAGCGACTCGAAAACGGTCAGGATCGCGGCGGCAGGCCCCTCTGCCACGGTCTGCCCGGCGATGTCCGCCGCCCCCGTCACCTGCAAATGAAGGCCGTAGTTGCCAAAGACGATAAACGACAGGAAGGTCGCCGAGACGCCGGAAATGTAGGCGCCGACAATCGTCTGGCGGATGGTGCGGCCCTCGCTGATCTTGCCGATGAAGAAGGGGGTCGCCACCGACCAGCTGATCCAGTAGGCCCAGTAGAAGATCGTCCAGTTCTGCGGGAAGCCGGAGACCCCGTCCCCCGACAGCCGTAAGGGGTCCATCCAGGTGGACATCGAGAGGAAGTTGTTCAGGACGGTGCCGATGGCGGTGACGCCGGTCTCGATGATGTATTTCGCCGGCCCGCAGACAAGGAAGATCGCCATCAGGCCGAAGAAGAGGCCGATGCAGATGTTCGAGAGCTTGGAGATCCCCTTCATCCCGAACCAGACCGCCAGCGTGAAGACCACCGCGACGAAGACCAGCACGATAATCGACAGATAGTTGCTCTCGGGGAGGCCTGTCACCTCCGCCAGCGCCGCCGACAGAAGGGGGGTCGCGGTCGAGAAGGTGGTGGCGGTCGCCGCCAGCAGCCCGACAATTGCGAAGAGGTCGATGATTTTCCCGAGCGGCCCGTCGACCTTTTTCCCGAGGACCGGCCGGCAGGCCTCGCTCATCCGCTGGCGGGGGGATTTGCGGACGTGCATCATATAGCCGTAGGCCGCCGCCGGGAGGATGTAGAAGGCCCAGGGGATCGGGCCCCAGTGGAAGAGGGGGTAAGCGCTCGACCAGTCCTGTTTCTGGGCCAGGGTCATCCCCTCCATTGCGAAGGGGGTCTCGCTATAGTAGTAGCTCCACTCGCAGAGGGACCAGTAGAGGATGTCGGCCGCCATCGTCGAGGTGAAGATCATCGACCCCCAGGTGAAGGTGGAATAGCGGGGCTTTTCCAGGTTCCCGAGCCGGATGTTCCCGTATTTGGAGGCGGCAATCCCGAAGGAGAGGAGCAGCACCCCCAGCCCGAAGACCATATAGACCACCCCAAGGTCGTTGACCAGGAGGTTCCGGAGGGAAGCGATCGCCGCCTCCGCCTGGGCCGGGAAAAAGACGAGGTAAAGGGAGAGGATGACAATGGCCGCCAGGGGGAAGATGGTGATCCCCCAGTCGATTTTCTGCGGTTTTGGCTGTTTTTGCATGGCGTTTACAACCTGCCTTCCGTAGGATAAGTGGTTTGGGCGAGGCCCTCCTGCCAGAGGGCGAGGTTTTTCCGGGCGCGGTTAAACCGTTCGGGGCCGTAGCTGCCGAAGTTGTCCCCCCGCGCCTCCTTGACCACCGTCCAGATGCTCCAGAGGTAGTCCTGCATGATCTTGAAGATCAGGATCTTTTCCCGGACGGTCTCGGGGATGCTGCCGTCCCCGTAATAATAGTGGAAGAAGAGCTCTTCGTCTTCCGGGGTGAAGTCGTTTTCGAGGAAGAGGGCCGCCAGGTCGAAGGCGGGGTCGTTCTGCCCCGAATACTCCCAGTCGATGAGGTAAAGCCGGCCCTCGCTGTTTTTGACGAGGTTGGCGGCGACCAGGTCGTTGTGGCAGGGGAGGTCTTCCGGCCCCAGCGCCTCGAGGCGGGGTTTCACCTTGCCGTAGACCAGCGCCTTGACCTCTTCAAACCCGTCGTACATCCTGGCGCTGCCGAGCAAGCCCTCGTATTTGAGCGACTCTTCAAAGACATCCATCCGGTTTTCCCATACAATCCCCGAATGGTGCAGCCGGTGGAGGATATCCGCCGCCAGGGCGATATTTTCCTCCAGCCGGGCGGTCCGCGGGGTCAGCGTCTCCGCCCCGTCGATATACCGGGAGAGCTTGACGCCGGTCTCGGCGTTGCAGTAAAGGAGGGTGCAGTTGAAGCCCATGTCCGACGCGATCTGGGCGTTGCGCTTTTCGTTCTCCCGGTTGATCATGCTCTCGGTCATCCGGCCGGGCAGCCGGAGGATATACCGGCCGCCGGAAGTTTTGACAAAATAGTTGGTATTGGTCATACCGCCGGCGAACTGGACCTCCTCGACCGGTTCGTCCGGGAGGATTTCCTCGATCGTATCCCGGGCGAGCTTCTCCCGCATCTGCCGTTCCTTCCGCTCGATGCGGGGGTAGATAAGGCCGTTCACCGCCTCATAGTCCTCCCGAGTCTCGACCTTGCCCCAGCGGAGGTCGTCGACCATCACCCCCTGGAAGCGGTAGATGCGGCCGATGCTCTCCATGACGTATTCAAAGCCGATCAGCGGGTTTAAGTTGCGGGAGAAGTAGCGCATCATCATCCGGAAACCGTCCATCGAAATCCTGGCGATGCCGGTCATCTCCCCCTGCACCCGGTTGATCTGCCGGACGTCTTTGGAGAAGCGGAAGATGTCCCCCTGCCCGTCCAGCTCGGCCAGCACCTCGTCCCGGCTGCCGCTGGGGGAGGTGAGGAGGGCCGCGAAGGGGGCGTCGGTCTCCAGAAGGGCCTGGACCCCCCGCTGTTCAAAGACGAGGTCGGACTTGAGCACCAGGAAGGACGCGGGGTTGAACCGCCCCAGCGCCTCTTCCGCCAGCGCCAGCCCGCTCATCGTCCCGTTCCATTTATACCGCTCGTTGTAGACAATCTCGAGATCCCCCCGTCCGGCAAAGTGGGCGCGGAGGGCGTCCGCCTGCCAGCCGGCGATGATGATATACCGGCTTACACCGCAGACCGACAGCACCCGGAGCATCCGGTCGATGATCGTGACCCCCTCTTCCTCCCCGATCGGCTGGAGGCAGACCGGGATGTCAAATTCCGACCGCCGGCCCCCCGCCAGGATGACGGCGGTATCGGCGCCGCCCGCCGGCGGGAAGGAGAGCTTGACGCCGCTGCGGTCGATGAGGGTGTCCTCCAACAGCTGCCGCCCCTTCGGGGTCAGGGTAAACCTGGACTTTTTGCCCTCCCGCCCGGCCAGCAGGTACCCTTCCTGCTCCGCCTGGCGCAGCAGGGCGTTCACCTTGCCGACCGAGACGCCGGCCCGGGCCGCCAGCGTCCGCTGGTCAACGACCGGCGCGCCGCTGATGATCTGCAAAAGGGAAAATAACGGTTCCAACAAAAGGCCTCCTATTGTATGTTCATTTTCTGAACGTTCATGATATGAACATTATAACCCGCTCATCGCCGTTTGTCAAGAGGAAAAGAAAAAATCGGGAGGTTTTTTCCCTCCCGATTCAGCTTGTCGAAAAAGCCTTTTTTGAGTATTTTTTGGGTGCTGCGCACACTTCGTTACCCGTGGCGAAGCTGTGTTCAGCTTCGGAAGTACGGCATGTATCTGCCTGCCAAGGAGCTCTGCTCCTTGGATTCTCGCGATTTTTTGAAAAAAATCGAGTAAAACTTTTCATTCTTCGCCCGTTTCTTTGTCACTTTAACGCCAGCGCCGATTCTTACGTTTCCGCAACACTTGTTTTTCGACCGTCAGAATCGGGAGGTTTTTCCCTCCCGATTGGAACAGATTCAAAATTACCGCAGATACCCTTCCAACCCCAGCCGGGCATACTGTTCCTGCGGGGCGCCGTGGGCCTGCATCGTCTCCACAAGGGCCTCTACCATCTTCTCCTCAAGACCGGGGTCGGCGACCGGATGCAGCTGGTCGTTGTCCGTCCGGATGTCAAACAGGCGGGAGGTCTGCAAATCGGGGTCCGGCTTCATCCCCATCTTCGCCATGACCGGCGCTGCCAGCCGGTTGACGGCAGCCTGGTCAATCCGGTAAACCGGCATCCCGGCCCAGGGGAGGTAATCCCCGGCCGTAAGCGCACCATCCGGCAGCCCTTTTCCCAGGTACCGCGGGAAGGTCGTCAGAATCGAACCGTACCAGTAAAGGGGCGCGTTCTCCGGCACCGCCGCCCGGAAGTAGGTGTACTGCCCGTCGGTGATGTTGACCGGCTGGCCGAACCAGCCGTAGAGGGCGTAATCCCGCACCTTCTCCGTCTCACCCTTTAAGAGCGGCAGTAAATTCCGGCCGTGCACCGGATAGGGAACGCTTTCCAGCTCCTTTTCCGCGCCGAACCACTGCAAAACTGTCGGGAAGAGGTCGATATTCTGGGTGACGGCGTTTATCCGCTCCCCTGCCCGCTCATCCCCCGGCAGATGGACAAACAAGGGGATCTGCGCCATCTCGTTCCAGGCGTGGAAGAGGTTTTTGCCGGTGCGGTGGTGTTCGCCCAGCATATGCCCATGGTCGGAGGTAAAAATCACGAGGGTGTCTTCCCAAAGCGACTGGCGGTCCATCTCATCCAGCAGCTTCCCCAGCCACTTGTCCGCCATCGTCAGCGTCGCCATATACAGGTTCCGGAGGTGGCGGATAGCCTCCGGGGTTTCCTGTTCCCCCATTTCGGCATACCGCGGCCAGTCGTACAGCCCTTTAAACCCGTCGGGGTAAAGCTTTTTAAATTCCTCGGTCGTCTCAAAGGGCTCGTGGGGGTCAAAGACCTCTACCTGCAAAAAGAAATTGTCCGCCCCTTCGTTGTCCCGCAGCCACTGGGCAGCCGCCGCAAAGGTCTTCGGCGTCGGATAATCGGCATCGGTATGGTACTGCGCGCGGTTTAAAAGGTTCTGCCGGTTGACCCGCCCGGTGAATTCTGCCGGCATTTCCGGGTCCCTGACCCGGGAGGCCCAGGGGTCGCTTTCCTGGCCGCGGAAGAGTTCCCAGGTGTTATACTGCTGGAGATACCCTTCCCCGCCCAGCTCGGTATAATGGTAGTGGTCGGTGACCATATGGGAAAAGACGCCCCGCTGCCGCAGCAGCGCCGGGAAGGTGACGTCAAAGGGCTCGACCGACCCCCAGTTCCGCTCAAGGAAGTTCAGCCGCCCGGTCAGGATGTCCCGCCTCGCCGGCATACAGGGGGCGGACCCGATATAATGCTGGTCAAAGACCACCGACCGGGCCGCCAGGCGGTCGATATTCGGGGTAATGGCTTCGCTGCCGGGGTTATAGGCATGGATCATCTTCCGCTGGAGGGTGTCCATCAAAATCAGGATTGTTTTCATCAATTTCCCGTCCTTTCCATCTGCGTCAAGTGCCTTTCCCCTCCATTATACGGGATGACGGGGAAAGGCACAAGGGAAAAATCTCTCGTTTTTTGGTATTATCCTTTAATCGAGCCGATCATGACGCCCTGGGTGAAATACTTCTGGGCAAAGGAAGCCCCCTTACGAAAGAGGGCTTCCTTTTTATGTGCGAAGTTTAAAGGTCCGCGGCGCCATCCGGTAGACCAGCAGGCAGCCGGCCCCGCAGTAAAGGAGGCAGAACACCGTCGCCAGCACCCCGAACCCATAAAGCGGCAGCCGCAGCTGCATACAAAGGAACGCCGCAAAATAGGTCAGCGAACAGACCAACGCGTAACTGGCATTTTTCATCTCAGTCCCGGCATTATAAGGCTGCATAAGATAATAAAGCACCAGGTAATGGGTCGAGAAGAAGACGCTCATCGCGAGGATGGAGAGGAAAATCACCAGATACCCCGCCGGCCCCACCGGGCACCCGGCCGCCAGCAAAACCCCGTCAATCCCCAGCCCCATGACCGCCGCCGGCAGGAGGTTGATCTTGACAATCTCAGCCAGCCGGATCGAGAAGAGCTTGACCACCATCCCGGGAGATTTATAGAAGGAATAGGTCAGAAGGCTCCGGTCGCAGTTGAAGAAGAGCGCCCGGGTAAAGCCAGACCCGCGGTTGATTGCGTACATGATAAAAACCATATAAGGGAGAAGCCGCGGCAGCATCTCTTCCGCCGCCTCCCGCACCGCCGGGCGGATATCCGGCAGCAGCAGAACCGCCGCGATGCCCGCCCCGAAAATCCCGAGAAAGACGGCCGCCTGCCGTTTGGAGGCCTTCCAGAGGATTTTGCGGTGGCGTTTGACGAACAGGTCGTGGAGGTAGGCGAACCCCTTTTTGCCGCTGGTCGCCTCGAGGTTATCGATGAGGCTTGCCTGCTGTTTAATGCCGGCGGTTTTGACGCTGTCCATCTGCTGCATCGACTGGGCGCAGAGCTGCTGGACAATCTCCCGGTAGCGCCGGAAGCGGAAGACCGGATAGGCGCCCGCCGCCCCGAGGAGGAAGAGCAGCCCCATCAGCCCGTATACTGCCCCGGCCGGGATGCTGAAACCCAGCGCCGGCGGCAGGCATCCGACCGCCGAAAGAGCGAGGATAGCAACCCAGCTCCATTTCCCCAGCTTATTCTCATTATAGGCGAGCCCCCGGCGGTTGTAGTCCCAGACCGATGAAGCGGCAACCGCCAGCTTGCAGCCGATGACCCCGAGCGGCAGCAGGGCGCATCCCCAGACCGGCATCCCGGCACGCAAACCGAACCAGAAGGCGAACGGGAGCGACCCGACGAGGATGCAGATAAGGGAATAGGCGTAATGGTAGAGGACATAGCGGTTCGCGTCCATCCGCATCAGGATGATCGCATAGTATTTGTCACGGGTAGGGCTGAAGATGTTGGTGTTGGAAAACCCGCCGATCAGGGTGAAAAAGAAAAACAGGTGCAGAAAGGCGTCGTCCGGCGCCGAACGGGTGCAGACCGCGCCGGTATAGAGGGCGATCAGCCCGTAGTAAATCCCTTTCCCGAGGAAGATGGACACCACCTCCCAGATACCGGTGAGGATATTCGCCAGGATTTTAAACCCCTTCACCCGGTAGATGTCCTCCGGCAGCAGCTTTTTCAGAAGCGGCAGGTGTCGGATCGAGTAAAGGATGCTGTTGACCTTATAGGTGTTCCGCAGCTTAAAGGCGATCTGGAGGGTCTTATCCATGCGCCTCTCCCCCTTCCTCCCGCAGGGCGGCGATAATCTTTTCCTTAAAGGCAGCGCTGCCGAGGTTTTCCTTGTCAACCTCCTCTAGCTCGCCGTGGCTTAACAGGATAATCTCGTCGCAGAGGTCGAGGGCAAGGTCGAGGATGTGGGTCGAAAAGAGGATAATCCGCCCGTCCTTGATCTGCCGCAGCATCCCCTTCATCTCCTCGGCGACAACGACGTCCAGCGAGGTGAGCGGCTCATCCAGCAGCAGGAGCGGCGGCCGGGCGACGATGTTGACCAGCATCTGCATCTTGTTCTTCATCCCGTGGGAGTAGTCCTTCATCAGCCGGTCCCGGTCGGCCGGTTCAATGCCGATGTAGCCAAGGTAGTCGTCCAGCGGCCGGGGGTCGGGGATGCTGGCGGCGTTGATGTCGAGGAAGAATTTGAGGAATTCCCGGCCGGTTAAAAATTCCGGCACCGTCGGGGTCGAGAGGACATAGCCGATATCGTCCGGCCTGACCGCCCGGCGGGCGCCCGCTTCCGAAAACCAGAAGTCCCCGCCGTCCCGGGGGATATCCCCGTTTAAGCAGTTGAAGAGGGTCGTCTTGCCGGCGCCGTTGCGTCCGAGCAGGCCGTAGATCTTCCCGCTCTCAAAGGTAAAACTGACCTTTTTCAGCACCTCTTTTTTGCTGTAGCTTTTGGACAGGCTGTCGATGATGAACTGCATAGTAGCCTCCTTCTTCCGGCCTGGCTTCAGGACGGAAATATTTAATGTAACAATAGAAACTTTCCAAACGTCCAGTCAACGTTCCGAAGACCGTTCGCTTGACGAACGGTCTCACGTGTTTGGAGCGGGAGACACGGCCGCGTCGAACAGCGGGTCCAGGGCCCGCAAGGGTCCTGGTCCGTCCAGG